>JAPSJU010000199.1 GCA_031178025.1 Agromyces sp.
GTTGTGCAAGAGTTCTTGCAGGACTACGCTGAGCCCATGACGGACTCCGAACGTCCAGCCGAGCGCACGATCGACCTGCACGACGCCGGATCCATGCGAGCCCTCGCGCACCCCATGCGGCTGCGCATCCTGGCGTTGCTGCGTGTCGATGGTCCGCACTCCGTCGGCATGCTCGCCGGGGCGACGAGCGCGGCATCCGGCTCCGTGAGCTACCACCTCTCCACCCTCGCCAAGCACGGCTTCATCGTGCCGGCCCCCGAGTTCGAGCGCGACGGCCGCGAGCGCTGGTGGCGGGCCGCCCACGAGATGACGAGTTGGAACTCCGAGGAGTTCCTCGACGATCCCGAGCGCCGGGAGGCGTCCGACGCCATGCGGCGCGCGGTGCTCGAGTCGTACCACCATGAACTCCTCGAGGCGCTCGATGCGGAGCTCGACCTCGAGCCCGAGTGGGTCGCCGCATCCGATTCGAGCGACGGCGCGGCCCACCTCAGCCTCGAGGAGTTCCGCGAGCTGGCGTCCGACCTCGCCGCCGTGCGCGAGAAGTGGTGGGCTCGTGGACGAGACGGCCGACCCGGTACGCGGCCCGTGCGATGGATCACCCACGCCTTCCCGCGGAGCCAGCGGTGACCGGTGAGCTCGTCGCCGAGCCCGCGGCGACCGGCACCCCGGCGCGGCGCCTGCCGATCATCGCCCTGTTCGCCGCCCAGTTCTTCTCCCTCTCGGGGAACGCGATCGCGCTCATCGCGATCCCGATCATCGCGCTCACCGAGACCGGGTCGGCACTGGCGGCGGGCGTCGCCGGCGTCTTCGCGACCGTGCCGCTCGTGATCGGCGGGGCGCTCGGCGGCGTGCTCGTCGATCGATTCGGCTACCGGGCGTCGAGCATCGTGGCGGATGTCGCGAGCTGCCTCACGGTGCTCGCGATCCCGATCCTGAGCGGGACGGTCGGCCTGCCGTTCGGCGTGCTGCTCGCGCTCGTGTTCCTCGGCGGCCTGCTCGATCCGCCGGGGGACACGGCCAAGACGGTGCTCGTCCCCGAGCTGGCCGCGCTCGCGAGGATGCCGCTCGCGCGAGCGGCCGGGGCGCAGTCCACCGTGCAGCGCACCGCGTCGATGGTCGGCGCCGGCACGGCCGGCGTCCTCGTCGCCCTGATCGGACCGGTGCCGGCGCTCATCGTCGACGCGGGCGGGTTCGCGGTGTCGGCGCTGCTCGTCGCCCTGCTCGTGCCCCGCCGACTCAGCGGTGCGGCATCCGACGATGACGACGGCACGGGAACGGGCGAGCGAGTGCCCGGCGGGTTCGTCGCCGGTCTGCGCTTCATCGCCGCCTCGCCGCTGCTCCGCGCCATCGTGCTGCTCGTCACCCTCACCAACGCCATCGACATCGCGGGCCTCGCGGTGCTGAAGCCGGTGTATGCGACGAGGGTGCTCGACGACCCGGCGATGCTCGGCTTCATGGTCGGATGCTTCGCCGCCGGCGCCCTCATCGGCTCAGCGCTCTTCGGCGCGTTCGGGCACCGATACTCGGGCCGGCTGATGTTCGCCACGTGCTTCGTGCTGGCCGGAGCGCCGCCGTATCTCACGATGGCGCTCGGCGGAGGGCTTCCCGTGCTGCTGCCCGTGCTCGCCTTCTCGGGGCTCGCGGCGGGGGCGCTCAACCCGATGATGGCGACCGCGATGTACGGGCAGGTCCCCGACGGCATGCGTGCCCGGGTGTTCGGGGCGACGACCGCCGGCGTGGCGGCATCGATGCCACTCGGTGCGCTGCTCGGGGGTGTCGCCGTGGAGCAGCTCGGGCTCGCGCCCACGCTCGTCGTGTGCGGCGTGCTGTACGTCGTGCTCGGCGCGAGTCCGCTCGTGATCCGGTCGTTCTCGGGCCTCGAGGCCGCCCGGCCCACTGCGCGGGCGGCGCTCTGAGCCGGCCGTCTGCCTTGGGTGCTGCTCAGCCGAGGCGCCGTGCGCAGTCGATGCAGAGCTCCGCGGTGGGTCGCGCGTCGAGCCGGGCGACCGCGATGCGCCTTCCGCAGTTCCCGCAGACGCCGTAGCTCCCGTCGGCGATCCGGCCGAGGGCCCGCTCGACGTCCGCGAGCTCGGACCGCACGTCGGCCAGCACGGCGGTGCGCTGCGACCACTCCTGGGTCATGGTGGGCCCCTCGGGATCGTGCTCGTCGTCCGCCGTCGCGTCGGACCTCGCTGCGCGCACCGCCGACATCGCGTCGTCGAACTCGGCGAGCCGCTGTCGCGCGTCGGCGCGCTCGGCGAGAAGGCGAGCTTCGAACCGCTCGAGTTGCGCTGGAGTCATCGTCGCCGCCATTCGCCGCTCCTTCCGTTCCGGCATCGTACGCCCGATGGTTTCGGCGAACAGTGAGGATGCCTCAGCTGACATATCCTCAGCCCGTGAATGCCGCTCATGGCACGCGCAGTGTCACCCGTTCGGGTGGCATTCGGCGTCATCCGAGGATATACGTCGCGCCTCGGCGCGATTCTCGCTATGTTTGCGTCTGGCAGTGGCTCGTCCGACGACGGATGCAGGGCTGCCCATTCATATGCACAAGATTTGGGGAGTCGAATGCGCAAGACCAAATGGTCTCCTGCCCTCCGCGGGGTGACGCTCGTCGGTGTGACCGCACTGATGAGCTTCGGAACACTAGCAGCCGTCAATGCGGCGCCTGGCGATGACTCGGAGGCCCTCGGTGCGTTCCTGGGTGCCGACGTCGCCGAGCTCAACGCGGCTGACGCCGCCGTCGCGTACGCGTCCAACCCGGGCGGCCCTCTCGTCGAGACGGACCCGTTCAACCTCGAGGTGCTCGAGGCGCTCAGCCTCGAACTCGAGCTGATCGGCGACGGACTCGTCCAGCTTCCGCTGATCACCGACGGCAGCGGCCCTGGGCTGCTCCACCTCGGTGAGCTCGGCGCCATCCAGAGCTACGCCGCGTCGCCCTCGACGACCGAAGCGGTCGCCGCGAGCGGCCTCATCGCCGACGACGGCACCATCGCCGTGAGCGAGGATGCAGATCCCGGTGATCACGGCAACGCGACCGTCAACCTGACGGACCTGCTCGACCAGCTCGAGCTCGACGGTCTGACCGACCAGCTGGTCGACGAGGTGGCGCTCGAAGTCGGGGCCCTCGCCTCGCGTGCGACCGACCTGCCCGGCTCCGGCCCGACCTCGGACTACCGCGTCGGCGACCTGAAGATCGCCGTCAGCAGCCCGGCGGTCGGTGCCCTTTCGACCGGTCTTCGTGACGCGGTCGGCGGCATCGCCGGCGACCTCACGACGACGCTCAACGGCCTGGCGGGCACCGACGGTGTGCTCGACGAGCTCGTCAGCGGCCTCAGCGTGGATCTCGGTGGGCTCGGCGAGGTCACGCTCGGCGACGCCACCATCGCGGTCAACGTGGGCGACCTCGCCGCGGCCGTCGACACGGCGATCGGCGAGAACGCGATCCTCGTGAGCGACGACGAGTCGGTGACGATCGACCTCACCAACGGCACGATCACGGTCGACCTCGCCGAGATCGTGAACCCCGGCGGCAACAACCTGAACGGCCTCCCGGCGAACACCTCCGTGCTCACCGCCGAGACGATCTCGAAGATCACCGCAGGCGTCACCAACGCGCTCGGCAAGATCGTCACGCCGATCACGAACGCGGTCGCCCAGGTGCTCGACGACACCACCATCGAGATCAGCATCCCGGCGAGCGTCACGCTCCTCGGCATTCCGCTGGTCTCCGGTGGGATCGTGATCGAGGGAACGATCGCCGAAGTGATCGATGGCACCGCGACGGTGTCCGGTGGCGGCGGCCTCGTCGATGAGATCCTCTCCGGACTCCTCGCCCAGGTCGGACAGCCGGTGCTCGCAGCACTCGGTGCTCCGGTCCAGGAGATCCTGAACGCGACTGCCGCAGAGGTGACCGGGGTGCTCGACGACGTCATCGGCGAGCTGCTCGGCGCGCTCTCGCCGGTGCTCGACGGCGTGCTCGCGAACATCGTCACGATCGTCATCAACGAGCAGCCGACCGCGCTCGACCCGGCACAGGAGGGTGACCTCGGTGCCGGCTCCTTCACGGTTCGCGCACTGAGCCTGACGCTCCTTCCGGGTGTCGCCGGATCGAACCTGGCGAAGATCGACCTCGCCTCGTCGTCGGTCATCGCGGCCGAGGAGGACGCCGACGCTGACGCTGCGGCCGACGCCGACGCCGACGCTGCTGCTGACGCCGACGTTGCTGCTGACGCCGACGCGGACATCGACGCCGCTGCTGACGCCGATGCAGACGTCGACATCGACGGCACCGACGCGGACGCCGCCGCTGACGCGGATGCCGCGGCCGACGCCGCCGCTGACGCTGCTGCCGACGCCGCCGCGGA
>JAPSJU010000200.1 GCA_031178025.1 Agromyces sp.
GGAGGCGGCCGGCCGGCTCGTGGTCGGTGCTCCCGTCGGCGGCGCCGGGCATGCCGCCGTTCGCGGTGGGCGTGGCATCCGCCGGTCGCTCAGTCATCGTGCACTCCAGACGTCATCGTCACTGCGGTGCGGCGGCGAGGCCCCACCTGGGGTAGAGCACCCGGAACCCCTCCTCGAGCCCGCCGACGAGCGCCGCGGCGTCGTGCTCGGCCGCCGGCACCTCGAAGAACGTGGTCGCCATGCCCGCCGCGGCTGCCGCCTCGACGAGCCGCTCGGTGCCCGCGCGGTAGGCACCGTCGTCGGCCCCGACGGTGAAGATGGCCGCCGTGTCGGCGTAGGGCGTCTTCGCCGCCATGATCGACGCGGGCCTCACGGCGTCGTATGCGGCCTGATCGCCGTGGAAGACCGAGCCCAGCACCTCGTCGGCGCGGTCCGCTCCGGCGAACTCGACGGGTGACACGGCGAGCAGGCTGCCGAAGACCTCGGGGTACTTCGCGCCGAAGTACGCGGCGCATCCGCCGCCGTTCGAGTATCCGGCCACCGTCGTGTACACGCGGCCCTGCAGGACGTCGAGGTGCTGCTTCGCCCACGGCACGACGTCCTGCATCACGTAGCTCTCGACCGAGCCGAGCTCCGTGTCGAGGCACAGCGGATCGTCGGCGGGGTCGCCCAGCTGGTCGACGACGAGGGCGATCGGGGCGAGCCCGTCGTGATCGGCGGCGAAGCGGTCCAGCACCTCGCCGATGAACGAGGCGTCGGGGTCGCCGGGCTGTCCCATCATCATGATCACGAGGGGCAGGCGCGGTGCCTCGTCGACGAGCGCCGCCGGCGGGAGGTAGAGCTGGGCCGGTCGAGCTTCGAACCCGGAGGCGGTGTTCGGGATCCCGCCCTCGACGGTGCCGACGCGGCCGCTCGCGGGCATGCCGGCGGGCGCCGTCCACGTCGCGTGGAGCGGCTCGGCCGGGTCGACCGCGTCAGCCGGATCGGGCGTCGGCACGGCGATCGGGTCGACGGTCGACAGGTGGAGCATCGACCCGATCGTGGGATTGAGTCCGTACGCGGCATTGATGCCGAGCGCTGCGGTCGCCGCGAAGAGCGGAATGGCGAGCACGGCGATGAGCTTGCGCCACCACCTCGACCGCCAGAGGTTCCAGATGGCCACCATGCCCCCCGCGAACGCGGCAGGCACCCACCACCAGGTCTCGTCGTTCACCGGTCCGCCGAACGAATCGAGGAGGTTGACCGCGATCCAGAGCACGGCGATGCCGATGATCGCGCCGACGATCAGCAGCACCACCACGGTGAGCACCCATGACCAGCCCGGGCTGCGCCCCAGGAGGTAGACGAGCACCGTCGCGGCGAGGACGTAGACGGCGATGAGGAAGGGTCCGTCGACCACATCGATGTCGAGGAGGAAATCCCACACGACGACCACCCGCCCCAGCTCGGTTGGCCACAGCGTAGCCCTCCGGATGCGCCGGTGGGGCGACATTCCACGGAAGGTGCGCGACGCGCCGAGGTGCGGCTCCGCCCTAGGATGGGAACCGTTCGTTTCCGGGCCCTCGCCCGCACCCCCTTGGACCATTGGAGCCACCGTGGCCGCACCGAGCCGTCTCGATTCCGTCATCACCCTCGCACAGCACCGGGGCTTCGTCTTCCAGGCGGGTGAGATCTACGGTGGATCCCGGTCGGCGTGGGACTACGGGCCCCTCGGCGTGGAGCTCAAGGAGAACATCAAGCGGCAGTGGTGGCGCACCATGGTGCAGGGCCGCGACGACGTGGTGGGCCTCGACTCCAGCGTCATCCTCCCCAAGCAGGTGTGGGAGGCATCCGGTCACGTCGAGGTCTTCACCGACCCGCTCATCGAGTGCCTGCACTGCCACAAGCGGTTCCGCGAGGATCACCTCATCGAGGCCTACGAGGAGAAGAAGGGCAGGTCGCCCGAGAACGGCCTCGCCGACATCGTCTGCTCCAATTGCGGCACCCGCGGCCAGTGGACCGAGCCGCGCGCGTTCTCGGGCCTCCTCAAGACGTATCTCGGCGTGCTCGACGACGAGTCGGGCCTGCACTACCTGCGCCCAGAGACGGCGCAGGGCATCTTCGTGAACTTCGCCAACGTGCTGCAGGCGGCCCGCATGAAGCCGCCGTTCGGCATCGGGCAGATCGGCAAGTCGTTCCGCAACGAGATCACGCCGGGCAACTTCATCTTCCGCACCCGGGAGTTCGAGCAGATGGAGATGGAGTTCTTCGTCGAGCCGGGCAGTGACGAGGAATGGCACCAGTACTGGATCGACCAGCGCTGGAACTGGTACATCGACCTCGGCATCGACCCCGAGAACCTCCGGCTCTTCGAGCACCCGAAGGAGAAGCTCTCGCACTACTCGAAGCGCACCGTCGACATCGAGTACCGCTTCGGCTTCACCGGCAGCGAATGGGGCGAGCTCGAAGGCGTCGCGAACCGCACCGACTTCGATCTCTCGACGCACTCGACGCACTCGGGCAAGGACCTCTCGTTCTTCGACCAGTCGAAGAACGAGCGCTGGGTCCCGTACGTCATCGAGCCCGCCGCCGGCCTGACCCGGTCCCTCATGGCGTTCCTCGTCGACGCCTATCACGTCGAGGAGGTGCCGAACGCGAAGGGCGGCGTCGACACCCGCACCGTGCTGAAGCTCGATCCGCGCCTCGCTCCGGTGAAGGCGGCCGTGCTGCCCCTCTCGCGCAACGAGCGACTCTCGCCGCTCGCGCGGGAGGTCGCGGCATCCCTGCGCAAGAACTGGAACGTCGACTTCGACGACGCGGGTGCCATCGGTCGTCGCTACCGTCGCCAGGACGAGATCGGCACGCCGTTCTGCATCACGGTCGACTTCGACTCGCTCGACGACCACGCCGTGACGGTGCGCGACCGCGACACGATGCAGCAGCAGCGGGTCCCCCTCGACGAGCTGCAGGGCGTGCTCGCCGCCCGCCTCATCGGCGCGTAGCGATCGAGACGGATGGCGTCGGCGCTCAGCGCGTCAGCGTCGCCGCCCATTCGCGCCGCAGGACTCCGTAGATCGCGGTGTCCTGCCACTCGCCGTCGTTGTACTCCTGTTCGAGGATCGTCGCCTCGCGACGCATCCCGAGTCGTTCGCAGAGCGCCGCGGATGCCGCATTCCGGGCGTCGAGGAACGCCTGCACCCGGTGCGGCCGCAGGGTCTCGAACACGAAGTCGAGCACGGCGCTCGCCGCCTCGCGGGCGAAGCCGCGCCCCTGGAAGTCGGGATGCAGCACCCATCCGAGTTCGAGCTGCGCATGCGTCACGCTCGAGACGCGCACCATGACGTCGCCGATCACCCGGTCCCGCGGCTGAGCCTCGACCTCGGCCGGCTCGGCTACCGAGGGCTCGCCCGGCAGCGTCGCCGCGAACACGAAGAAATCGCCGTCGGCGGCGAGCACGCGGGCCGCCGCGCGCTTCGCGGTGTGCTCGTACCCCTCGGCGCGGTCGCGTCGGGGCCAGGGGAGGTAGCGCAGCACCTCGGGGATGCGCTGGTACTCGAAGACGTCGGGTGCATCGGCCGGTTCGAGCGGGCGCAGCACGAGCCGGTCGGTGCGGAGCGGTTCGGCCGCGAGCACGGCCGCGTCGTAGGGGAAGGGAAGCGCCGGGGGCCCGTCGGCGGAGTTCACGACGCGTCGGCTGCGCTTCCGCCAGCCCGGCGCGCGGCATCCGCCGCCCGACGGTCGCGACGCAGCGACTCGGCCGCGGCGTCGGGCGTCACGCCGAAGAGCGCCTCGAGCCCGTCGATCCACGCCCGCTGGTCGCCCGACCGGGCGAGTTCGCGTGAGCGCACCATGGGCGTGTGCAGCAGCACGCCGGCCATGTGCCGCAGGGCCGCCTCCACCCGCCCGTCGTCGTCGCCGCGAGCCCTCGCCCGCTCGATCTCGCCGTCGAGCAGGTCGAAGACGTGCTTGCGCAGGGCCACGACCGCCGGGGCGATGTCGCGCTCCTCGGCGGTGTCGCCGAAGGCGCGGGCGTCGCGGTCGACGATCTCGCGGGCGGCGTCGGTCGCCCCGAGCTCCTCGAGGGGGGCGTGGATCTTGATGGTCTCGAGGTCGAGCAGTTCAACGCCGGGCACATCGGTGACGTCGGGCGCGACGTTGCGCGGCATGCCGAGGTCGATCACGAGCTGGCGCAGGTCGTGGCCGGGGGCCGTGCCGCCGGGAAGCACGGCCACGGATGACGCGAGCTCCTCTCGTCCGACCGAGAGCAGGGCGCGATCGACGACGTGGTGATCGACCGTGGTGCAGGTGACGATGATGTCGGCGCTCGCCGC
>JAPSJU010000201.1 GCA_031178025.1 Agromyces sp.
CGGCCTGCACGCGCCCGGGGTGTTCACTCAGGGCGGAGGCACCAGAATGGTGGACGGAGAGGATGAGCGTGATCGAACTGAGGACCCCCGCCGAGATCGAGCAGATGCGCCCGGCCGGCCGCTTCGTTGCGAGCGTGCTGGAGGCGACGGCTGCGGCTGCCGCGGTCGGCGTGAACCTGCTCGAGCTCGATGCACTCGCCCACGAGATGATCCGGGCCGCCGGCGCCGAGAGCTGCTACATCGACTACCACCCGTCGTTCGGCGCGAGCCCGTTCGGGAAGGTCATCTGCACGTCGGTGAACGACGCGGTGCTGCACGGGCTCCCCCATGACTACGTCCTGCGCGACGGGGACCTGCTCAGTCTCGACTTCGCGGCATCCGTCGACGGCTGGGTCGCCGACTCGGCCCTCTCGATCGTCGTCGGCACGCCGCGCGACGCCGACCTGAGGCTCATCGACACGACACGTCGTGCGCTCGATGCCGGTATCGCGGCGGCCAGGCCGGGCAACCGCATCGGCGACATCTCCCGGGCCATCGCGGACGTCGCCCGGGCCGAGGGCTACTCGATCAACACCGACTTCGGCGGCCACGGGGTGGGACGCACGATGCACGGCGACCCGCACATCCCGAACAACGGCCGGCCCGGACGCGGCCTTCCGCTGAAGCCCGGACTCGTCATCGCGATCGAGCCGTGGTTCCTCGAGACCACCGACCGCATCTTCACGGATCCCGACGGATGGACGCTGCGCAGCGCCGACGGCTCCCGGGGCGCGCACTCGGAGCACACGATCGCCGTCACCGACGGCGAGCCGATCGTGCTCACCCAGCGCGGCTGACCCGCCGCGCGACGACGAGCGCGCCTCACACCTCGAGCTCGACCTCGATCATCCCGCCCACGATCCTCGTGCGGTAGGTGCGCAGCGCGAGCGCTCCGTCGGTGAAGCATTCGCCCGTCCCGAGGTCGTACACCTGCTTGTGCAGGGGCGAGGCGATCGTGGGCCGCTCGCCGCGCGAGCCGACGATGCCGCGGGCCATGACCGGCGCACCGGTATGGGGGTCGTGATGGTCCACGGCGTACACCTCTTCCTCCGCGAGGCGGATCAGCGCGACCTGTCGAGTGCCGATGAGGGCGACCTCGCCCCACCCCGGCTCCAGGTCGGCGATCCCGCACACGGTCACCCACGTGGTCGTCATCTCCATGGTCGGCGTCATCCCGGCTCCTCTCGGTCTGCCGGCGACGTTACGTCGGCGGTGTTTCGCCCGGGGCATGCCCGTGTTTCACCGAGGTGAAACCGCCCTCACATCGCGTCATCCGGGCTGTGCGATCCCGTACAGGTGCGGTTACGTCGACGTAACAGGGTGGAAACGGCCCGGTCGTACGCTCGCAGCAATTCGAGCTCCGGAGGCCAGCCATGACCGACACCACTCACGCGACCACCGGCGTGCGCGACGTCCTCATCGTCGGCGGCGGACCGGCGGCGCATCGCCTGGCCGACAGCCTGCACGAACGCGACACCGGTCACGCCCTGCGCGTCACCGTCGTCGGCGAGGAGTCCCACGCCCCGTACGACCGGGTGGCGCTCAGCACGAGGCTCGCGGATGCCGCGACCGACCTCACCCTGCAGCCCACGTCGATGTGGAACAGCGGGCACATCCGGCTCATCACCGGCGAACGCGTCGATGCCGTCGACGCCGTCGCGCGGACGGCCACGACCTCGGCGGGGAGGGTGCTGCACTGGGACGAACTCGTGCTCGCCACGGGATCGAGTGCGCCGGTGCCCGACATCCCCGGACGTGAGCACGCTCGGGTGTACCGCACCATCGACGACGTCGACGCCCTCGTGGCCGAGGCGCGCCGGCTCGCCGAACGGCACGGCCGCCCGGCGCGTGTGCTCGTCGCGGGCGGCGGGCTGCTGGGGCTCGAGGCCGCCGGCGGGCTGGCCGAGCTCGGCGCGGAGGCCGCCGTCGTGCACTCGGGGCGCTGGCTGATGTCGGCACAGCTCGACGAAGGCGCCGGCCGGGCGCTCGGCCGCATCATCGCGGGCCAGGGCATCGCGCTGCACCTCGGCGTCCGACCGGCGTCGATCCTGACCGAGCACGGATCGGTCGTCGGCGTGGAGTTCACCGACGGCACGCGCACCGAGGTCGACCTCGTCGTCTTCGCCATCGGCATCACCCCCCGCGACGAACTCGCGCGCCGGCTCGGGCTCGAGCTCGGCCCGCGCGGCGGCGTCGCGATCGACACGACGTGCGCGGCATCCGCACCCCGCATCTGGGCGATCGGCGAAGTCGCGAGCTTCGAGGGCCGCTGCACCGGACTCGTCGCACCAGCGAACGCCATGGCGGAGGTCGTCGCCGACCGGCTGCTCGGCGGGGCAGCACGGTTCACGAGCGTCGACGACGCCACGAAGCTGAAACTCGCCGGCGTCGACGTCGCGAGCTTCGGCGACGCGCTCGGCCGCACCGAGCAGGCCCTCGAGATCGTCTACGCCGATCCCGCCCGCGGGCTGTACCAGAAGCTCGTCATGACCGACGACGCGAAGACCCTGCTCGGCGGCATCTTCGTCGGCGACGCCTCGCCGTACGCATCGCTGCGTCCCCTCCTCGGCACCCGCCTCGCGAGCGAGCCGGCCGCCTACCTCTCGGCATCGGGCATGGAGGCGCCGGGCGGCGACGAACTCCCGGCTGCGGCGCTCGTCTGCGCCTGCAACAACGTCACCGCCGGCACGATCCGCGAGGCGGTGAACGGAAGCGAGCACGTCGACGGCTGCACCGAGCTGGGCGCCCTGAAGACCTGCACGCGGGCGGGCACCCAGTGCGGGTCCTGCGTGCCGCTCGTGAAGAAGCTCCTCGAGTCCGAGCTGAAGAAGGCGGGGGTGACCCCCTCCCGGGCGCTGTGCGAGCACTTCGCGCTCTCGCGACAGGAGCTCTTCGAATCGATCCGCGTGCTCGAGCTCACCTCCTTCGACGACATCATCGCTCGCTTCGGCACGGGGCGCGGCTGCGACGTCTGCAAGCCCGTGGTCGGATCGATCCTCGCCGCGCAGCACGGCTCCTACATCCTCGACGGCGGCCGGGGCGGCCTGCAGGACACGAACGACCGCGCGATGGCGAACATGCAGAAGGACGGCACCTACTCGGTCGTCCCCCGCATCCCGGCCGGCGAGATCACGCCCCAGAAGCTCGCCGTGATCGCGCAGGTCGCGACCGACTTCGACCTCTACACGAAGATCACCGGCGGCCAGCGGATCGACCTGTTCGGCGCACGGCTCGACCAGCTGCCCGAGATCTGGCGGCGCCTCGTCGACGCGGGGTTCGAATCGGGACAGGCGTACGGCAAGGCGCTGCGCAACGTCAAGAGCTGCGTCGGATCGACCTGGTGTCGCTACGGCGTGCAGGACTCCGTTGCGATGGCGGTGCAGCTCGAGCTGCGGTACCGCGGTCTCCGCTCGCCGCACAAGCTGAAGTTCGGCGTCTCGGGCTGCGCCCGCGAGTGCGCGGAGGCGCGCGGCAAGGATGTCGGCGTCATCGCGACCGAACAGGGCTGGAACATGTACGTGGGGGGCAACGGCGGTTTCCAGCCGGCGCACGCGCAACTGCTCGCGAGCGACCTCGACGACGCGACGCTGCTCCGGTACATCGATCGCTACATCATGTACTACGTCCGCACCGCCGACCGGCTGCAGCGCACCGCGCGGTGGATCGAGGACATCGAGGGCGGGCTGGACCACGTGCGCGACGTGGTGGTGCACGACTCCCTCGGCCTCGCCGAGGAGCTCGAGAAGGCGATGGCCAGGCACGTCGACACCTACGAGGACGAGTGGGCCGCGACCCTCGCCGACCCCGAGCGCCTGCGCCGATTCCGCTCCTTCGTGAACGCGCCGAACGTGCCCGACCCGTCGATCGCCCGGGTGCCCGACGAGCGCGGGCAGTTCCGGCCGGCGACCGCCGAGGAGCGCGAGCGGGGGGACGCCGTCCTCGTCGCAGGTCCCACGATCCCGGTGCGCGGAGCGGACGCATGAGCGGGCGGGTCACCCTCGTCGGCGGCGGACCCGGGCGGGAGGATCTCCTCACCGTGGCCGCCGTCCGCGCCCTCGCGGCCGCTGACGTCGTGCTCTACGACCGCCTCGCCCCGCACGAGGCCCTCACGACGCTCGCACCGCGCGCGGAGCTCGTCGACGTCGGCAAGCGACCCGGCCATCACGCGATCCCGCAGTCCGAGATCGAGGCGATCCTCGTGGAGCGCGCCCTCGCCGGCCGCCACGTCGTGCGGCTCAAGGGCGGCGA
>JAPSJU010000202.1 GCA_031178025.1 Agromyces sp.
GTGGCTCGACCTCATGCGGCGAGCGTCGAGATCGCCGAACGTCGTCGTGAAGGTCTCGGGCCTTCAGGTTGCCGGCGTCCCGTTCGACGCCGCGTCGCTGCGCCCGGTCTGGGATGTCGCGCTCGAGGCGTTCGGTCCGTCGCGGATGATGTACGGCGGCGACTGGCCGATGACGCTGTCCTTCGGCGGCTACCCTGTCACGTGGCGCGCGATGCGCGAGCTCATCGAGGAGCTCTCACCCGTCGAGGCGGCCGACGTGCTCGGCGACACCGCGCGCCGGGTGTATCGGCGCTGAAGGCGGCGCTCGCCGAGCGCCGAGAAGGACGGGACGACATGCTCCAGAACATCGATCCGCTGCTCACCGGGGAGCTCCTCCGGGAACTCGACCACATGGGACACGGCGACACCCTCGTGGTGGCCGACGCGAACTTTCCCGCGCACCGGCTCGGGACTGCGGTGATCGAGGCGCCGGGCGTCTCGGCGCCGCGCATGCTCGCGGCCATCGCCACGGTGTTCCCCTTCGACGCCTACGACGGCGCCGCGATGCTGCTCATGTCGACGGCGGGCGATCCCCGGCACGATGCAGGCGAGTTGCCGGAGGTGCAGCGCGAGCTGCTCGCGGCCGCCGGGGTCGACCACGATGCGCTCGAACGCTTCGCGTTCTACGAGGCCGCGGCATCCGCTCGGCTCGTCGTGCGCACGGGCGAGGGGCGGCCGTACGGCAACGCATTGCTGCGCAAGGGCGTCGTCACGGCCTGATCCCGCTCGCTCAGAGCGCGCCGCGCAACCAGCGCTCGACTCCCGAGATGTGCGCGATCGAGAGCGCCTGCACGAGCTCGGCATCACCATCCTCGAGTGCCGCCAGGATCTGGCCGTGCTCGGTCAGCGTGCTGTCGACCGCACCCTGCTGCGTCATCCCCCGCCAGATGCGTGCGCGCACCGTGTGACTCGAGAGCGAATCGAGCAGGCCTGAGAGGTAGCCGTTGCCGGCGGCCTCCGTGATCCGGCGGTGGAACAGCAGGTCGTGCTCCACGAGCTCCTCGACCGACGTGGCCGCATCCACGCGTTCGAGCGCTTCGCGCAGTTCACGAACGGTGTCGACGTCGATGCGATGCGCGGCAAGCGCGGCCGCCGCGGGCTCGAGGATGCGCCGCACTGCGAAGATCTCGAGGATGGACGCGTCATCGTGCAGGTCGATCATGAAGGACATGGCCTCGAGCAGGAGCCGCGGCTCGAGACTCGTCACGTACGTTCCGTCACCGCGCCGCACGTCGAGCACGCGGATGACCTCGAGCGCCTTGACCGCCTCGCGCAGTGAGCTGCGGCCGACGCCGAGCGCCTCGCTGAGTTCGGGCTCGGGCGGCAGCCGGTCGCCGGGCTTCAGCTCGCCCGACGTGATCATGCGCTTGATGCGCAGGATCGTCTCATCGGTCACGGCCATGGCGTCATCCTAGGGCGCGTCGGCACGGTGATCGTCGCCACCTCGGCGGGTACTGGTCGAGTGCGCAGGTTCGCGAGCGGGCGACGATCCGTGGCACCACGGACCCGGCGGACCATGCGCGGAGAAAATTCATCGGATGTCTCCCTTCCCTGATTGTGGTGAATCGTGTTAACTAGGCGACTATGGCCTCCTCTCACGCAATGACGCGGCGAACCTTCGGCAAGCTCATGGGGTTCTCTGCGACCGCTCTCGTTCCGCTCGCCCAGCCCGTCTCCGCGGCCGCAGTCGCCCTCGAGGCTCCCTCGGTCACCGAAACGGCCACCGAAGTCATCGTTGACAACGGCGTCATCCGGCTCACCGTGACCAAGTCGAATGGTCGGATGACTTCGCTCATCTACGACGGCGTCAACATGGTGGGCCGCGGCAACTACGACATGAACACCGTGCGCGAGGGTGCGAGCCGTCCGCTTCCCCCGGCGGACAACCGGCTGACCGTCCGGCGTGAGCAGGACTTCGTCGACATCGCCTTCCGGCACAGCCCGTCCGGGGACATGCCGTGCTGGCTGACGCGGCACCACATCGTGCGCACCGGCGAGGCCGGTGTGCACCTCGCGTACAGCTACGACCACCCGGCGGAGCTGCACGGATTCCGGATCGACCAGCATCGGTACGTCTTCTACACGGCGGGCGACACCTTCACCCACGCCTCCGTGCCCGACGACGTCATCGGAACGCCGTGGCGCGAGGCGGCGGCGCAGATGCCGACGGCCGACGAGCTCTCGCGGGCGCCCATGGTGATGGACGCGACCTACGACCTGGAGGGAACGGGGTCGTCGTATCCCCGCCGCCACTACACGAAGTACGACTGGGCCGTGTACATGAAGGACCACAGCCTGCACGGGCTGTACGGCAACGGCTACGGGATGTGGGCTGCGCTCCCGAGCCTCGAGGCGTTCACGGGCGGTCCTGTGCGACAGGACCTGATCCTGCACCAGACCAGCGGCGGGCCGGTCCTGCTCGTCGAGCCGCACGCGACCCACTACGGCGCGCCGCCGGTGCGCGTCGAGGCGGGCCAGGCATGGCAGAAGACGTACGGGCCGTACTTCGTCTACTTCAACAAGGGCGACGACGCTCGTACGCTGCGACGGGATGCCGCAAAGCAGGCACGGTTGGGAGCGCACGCCGACTTCTACGACCGCCTCGCCGTGGAGGGCTGGAATCCCTCGGCCGAGCGCTCCCGCGTGCACGGGAAGGCGCAGATCCCCGGGGTGCCGAACCTGACCGGCGCGGTCGCCGTGCTGTCCGACAATCGCGTCGAGATGCAGCGCACCGTGCTCGGGTACAACTACTGGGCCGACATCGAGGAGGGCGGCCAGTTCGCGCTCGACAACGTGCGGCCGGGAACGTACCGGCTCACCATCTACGGCGACGGAGTCTGGGGCGAGTACGTGATCGATGACGTCGAGGTCGGCGCCGGCCAGGACGTCGAACTCGGCCGCATGGTGTGGACCCCCGAGAGCAACGGCCGGTCCGTGTTCCAGATCGGTTCGCCCAACAACACCTCGGTCGAATACCGCAACGGCAAGGACTTCCGTCAATACGGTCTGTACACGACGTTCCACGAGCACTTCCCCGAGGGGGTCACCTACACCGTCGGGCAGAGCACGGAGGCCGCCTGGAACTACATCCAGTATCAGCGCGCGTATCTCATCGAGGCCCCGGAGGGCACGGTGGTCCCCGAGGACGCCGAGGGCATCCGACTCTTCGACTTCGGCAGCGCCAACAGTCCCGTCGCCCAGGGCTACGAGCGCGTGGCTCAGAACACCCTCTACGGCATCACGAACGGGTTCGGCCTGGACCGTGTCGTCGCCTCCCGCGATCGCCAGCAGGACGGCGACCTGCAGCGCGACTTCCTCGTCGGGTCGCAGTACACCTTCTCAGTGGATCTGCCGAACGGCGACTACGAGGTCACCGTGATCTCCGGTGACGCGATCGCCGCGAACAAGTCCCGGATCTCGTTCAACGGCGGTGAGTTCGTCGAGCTCACCGCGCGCACGGGGGAGTACGCCGTGCACACTGCGCAGGTGAGCGTCGACGCGGGCCGACTCGACGTGTCGGCGGCCGGGGACGGCCGGATCAATGCCGTCGAGGTCGTGTCGGCCGACGCGACGTTGCCGGTGCTGCAGAGCCTGAGCGTCGACGGAGCGGACCTGGTCCCCGGCTTCAGCGCATTCCGCTCCGACTTCGCGGCCGACTTCCGACACGACCAGGAGTCGGTGACGGTGTACGCCGTCGGCCGCGGCGGCGCCCTCGTCACGATCGACGGACAGCCGGTGCCGGGGGAGGGCCTCGTGGTACCGCTCGACGGGCGGCACAGCGTGATCGAGATCCAGGTGACGGAGGAGGGCGGCTCGGCGCCGACGACCTACCGGATCCACGCCACCCGGCAGGAGCGTCCGTGGCGCATCCTGTTCGACCTCGATGGCGCGCCGACGCCGGGTGCCCGGGCGACCCTCTCGGTGTGGCTCGCGGCCTGGTCGATGGGGTCTGCGCTCCCCGTGCCTCCCGAGGAGAGCAATCTCACCGTCACGGTCAACGGCGAGGCGTTCGTCTGGACCTTCCAGCCCGACGACGCCCGCGGCGCCACGTACCGGAGCGGATGCGGCGGTCGCACGTACCGCAACGAGTTCGTCTTCGATGCGGCGCTGCTGAAGCCGGAGGGCAACGAGATCTCGCTGCAGATCAATGCGGGAGCCGAGCACCTGTGGAACGAAGCGGCCTACGACGCAGTCCGATTGGAGATCCGCTGACCAGCAGTCGCGCGAGCGCCCGCCGAGGGAGCG
>JAPSJU010000203.1 GCA_031178025.1 Agromyces sp.
CGACGCCGCCTCGATGCGGGGCGCCGCCGTGTCGGAGAGCCAGGACCATCCGACCCCGCCGACGAGGAGCAGCACGAGCAGTCCCGCGAACCCGGCCGTCGCACGTCGACCGCGACCGTCGAGGAGCACCCAGGTGAGACCGGTCGCGAGCAGTACCCCCGCGACGACCACCACGGCCGCCACCGGCTGCGGTGGGTATCCGACGAGCCAGCTCACCACGACCGAGCCGGTCATCGCGTAGGAGCCGCCGAGCACGAGCGTGCGTGCGAGCGCCATCCGACGACCGCGCACCAGCCAGGCGAGGCCGAGCACCCCGGCGACGAGGGCCGCCGCGTGCAGCGGAAGTCCGACGAGGATCTTCTCGCCGGCGAACCACCACCCGCGGCTTGCGAGCACGAGGGTCGTGGCCGTGCTCCCTCCGAGCGCGATGACGCCGCCGGCGCCGAGCGCCAGGAGCAGGATCCGCTCCCGTCGTCGCGCTCGGGTCCGGGAGCCGGCACCGATGCCGGCAGCGAGCCACAGCCCCGCTCCGGCGAGCGCCGCGGCGGACTGCAGCAACAGCAGGGCAGCGGTGCTCATCCGGCCTTCTTCCTCGCTGCTCGGGGGAGGCGTTCGCCGAACGGCGATCGGCTGGTCGCGGTCCGGATCAGCTGGCGACGGTGGCCGAGGCGTCGTCCGCTTCGGAGTCGGCGGCGGCGCGACCGGCCGGGGCGCCGTCTCGGACCAGGCGGCGGGCACGCACCACGAGGAGGACGCCGAGGAGCAGGATCGCGGCGCCGTTCACCCCGTGCAGCGAGAGGAACAGCGTGGCGCCGAGCGGCGGAGCGGCATGGCTTGCCTCATCGACGCCGAAGATCACGCCCGTGAGGATGAAGAGCACGGTCTGGAACAGGATCAGGACGAGCGGGAGCACGCTCAACCAGATGGTGCGCTTCCCGGCTCGTGCGAGTGCTGCGCTGACGATGAGCAGGATCGCGAGCAGGGGCAGCACGATGCGCCCGTTCGTGCCGTGCCAGCTGAAGAGCTCGTCCTCCGGGTTCGAGAAGACGCCGACGGCGGCGAGGTACAGCTGGACGATGACGGCCGCGGTGAAGAGCACGGCGATGGTCAGGAAGAGCTTGCGCATGAGGGGTGCCTCTCGGGTCGGGGGTGGGCGGGGTGATCGCCCGGACGGCACCATGGTGACTCCGATCGGTGCCGGCCACCTCAGTGTCGATACCCATCTCACCTCGGTGCAAGCCCTCAAGCGAGGCACATACCGGCCCGATTGGACTTTCAGTCACGATGACTCTAAGCTGGCCGCATCAGAGTTCAGGTCACGATGACTCAAAGGGGGGACGAGATGCCGCTGGCTCCCGACGCTCCGACCCGTCTCGCCGTCTCCACCGTGATCTTCGCGCTGCGTCCCGACCATTCGGGCCGAGCGGTGCTCTGGACGCCACTCGTGCGGCGCACGCGGGAGCCGCAGCGTGGCTTCTGGGCCCTTCCCGGTGGCTGGCTGCCGACGAACGAGGAGCTCGAGGTCGCCGCGGCCCGCACCCTCCGCTCGACCACCGGCCTCACTCCGAAGTACCTCGAGCAGCTGTACACGTTCGGCGAGGTCGACCGCTCCCCCGACGCCCGCGTCGTCTCGGTCGTCTACTGGGCGCTCGTGCAGAGCGACGAGGCGGCGCGCGCGACGGCGGGGCCGAACGTGCGCTGGGTACCTGCCGACCGGCTCCCCCCACTCGCCTTCGACCACAACCGCATCGTCGAGTACGCGCTCTGGCGACTGCGCAACAAGGTCGAGTACGCCCAGATCGCGCACGCGTTCCTCGGCGAGACCTTCACCCTCGCGGAGCTCCGCGAGGTGTATGAAGCGGTGCTGCAGCGCGATCTCGACCCGGCGAACTTCCGCAGGCAGATGATCGCGTCGGGCCGCGTCCGCGAAACCGGCGAGCGACTCGCAGGCGCACCGCACCGTCCCCCCAAGCTCTACCGCTACGACACCCCGGCCGTGACGACGGAGTCCCACGAACCGTTCATGAGAGAGGAACCGGCGTCATGACCATCGCCCTCCCCGCCGACGACATCCGCGCGGCGGCATCCGTGGATCGCAGCATCCGCCTCATCACGGCAGGAGCCGCGTCGGGGCAGACCTGCGCACCCGAGCTCGCGAAGGGCCCATGGGAGTTCGACGCGGGCACGGTCGGATACGGCCCCGGCTCGTCGATGGGCGACGTGATCCCCGCGGGGTCGCCGCGTCAGGGCGCGCTGCCCCGCGAGTATCGGGAGGCCGGCGACGACGAGCTGCGGCAGCGCATCCGTGCGGCCAAGGCGACGCTCGGCGACCGGGTGCTCGTGCTCGGCCACTTCTACCAGCGCGATGAGGTCATCGAGCACGCGGACTTCACGGGCGACTCCTTCCAATTGGCGAACGCCGCGAAGGGCCGGCCGGATGCCGAGGCGATCGTCTTCTGCGGCGTGCACTTCATGGCGGAGACCGCCGACCTGCTCTCGACCGCGCGGCAGGCCGTCATCCTGCCGAACCTCGCGGCCGGCTGCTCCATGGCGGACATGGCCGACGAGTCGAGCGTCGAGGAGTGCTGGGAGCAGCTCGAGGAGGTCTACGGGGACCTCACGGCGACGGATGCGTCGGGCCGCGTGCCGGTCATCCCGGTCACGTACATGAACTCGTCGGCCGCGCTCAAGGGGTTCGTCGGCCGCCACGGCGGCATCGTCTGCACCTCGTCGAACGCGCGGACGGTGCTCGAGTGGGCGTTCGAGCGCGGGCAGCGCGTGCTGTTCTTCCCCGACCAGCACCTCGGCCGCAACACCGCGAAGGCGATGGGCGTACCACTCGAGCGCATGCCCATGTGGAACCCGCGCAGGGCGTTCGGCGGCAGCACTCCCGCCGAGCTCGACGAGGCGCGCGTCATCCTCTGGCACGGATTCTGCTCGG
Organism: Agromyces sp.; assembly: GCA_031178025.1. Classification (GTDB taxonomy): domain Bacteria; phylum Actinomycetota; class Actinomycetes; order Actinomycetales; family Microbacteriaceae; genus Agromyces. The sequence continues at coordinate 2,942 of JAPSJU010000203.1, forward strand.
TGCACAAGCGCTTCACCGTCGACCAGATCGCGCGAGCGCGCGCCGAGCACCCAGGGGTGACCGTCATCGTGCACCCGGAGTGCCCGATGCCCGTCGTCGACGCGGCGGATGCCGCGGGCTCCACGGACTTCATCGTGAAGGCCATCCAGGCGGCACCTCCCGGCTCGACCTTCGCGATCGGCACCGAGATCAACCTCGTGCAGCGACTCGCCGCCGAGTACCCGCAGCACTCGATCTTCTGCCTCGACCCCGTCGTCTGCCCGTGCTCGACGATGTACCGCATCCACCCCGGGTACCTCGCGTGGGTGCTCGAGGAGCTCGTCGCAGGTCGGATCGTCAACCGCATCACGGTGCCGGACACCGTCGCCGACCCTGCCCGCCTCGCACTCGAACGGATGCTCGCGGCCAAGCCGCCCGCCTCGCCGCCGACGGCACCGGCGGGAGCCTGAGATGGTGCACGTGCTCGTCGTGGGCGGCGGCATCGCCGGCCTCTGGACGGCGGTGAGGGCGGCCGATGCCGGTCACTCCGTCGAGCTCGTCACGAAGACGGTGCTCGCCGACGGGAACACCCGCCACGCCCAGGGCGGCATCGCCGCGGCCGTCTTCCCCGATGACTCGGCCGACCGCCACTTCGCCGACACGATGGCGGCAGGCGCGGGCCTCTCCGACGCCGCCGCGGTGCGCGTGCTGTGCGAGGAGGGACCGGCGCGGGTGCGCGACCTCATCCGGTTCGGCGTGGGATTCGACCGCGACGAGTCGGGCCTCGAACGCGGGCTCGAGGCGGCGCACTCCCGCGCACGCGTGCTGCATGCGGGTGGCGACGCGACGGGCGCCGCCATCGAGGCGGCACTCGTCGCCACGGTGCGGCGGCGCGCGGTGCGCGTGCACGAGCACACCATGCTCGCCGACCTCATCGTGGACCGGGGCCGCGTGACCGGCGCCCGGCTGCTCGAGCCGTCCGGAATTGCCGTCGAGCGTCGCGCCGACGCGATCGTGCTCGCGACAGGGGGCAGCGGACGCCTCTACCGGCACACCACCAACCCGGCCGTCGCCACCGGCGACGGCGTCGCGGCCGCCTGGCGTGCCGGTGCGGCGATCGCGGACCTCGAGTTCGTGCAGTTCCACCCGACGGCGCTCGCCGTGCCGGGGACGCCGCTCATCTCGGAGGCCGTGCGCGGCGAGGGCGCCGTGCTCATCGACGAGCGCGGCGAGCGCTTCATGCCGCAGGTCGATCCCCGAGCCGAGCTGGCGCCTCGCGATGTGGTCGCACGGGCGGTGTGGAGGCGGATGGTGCAGCAGGACGGTCGACCCGTGTTCCTCGATGCGACGGG
>JAPSJU010000204.1 GCA_031178025.1 Agromyces sp.
CCTCGCGTTCTCGACGAGGCCGGCTCGCTCGATCTCGCCCAGTACGGCGTTCGCGACAGCGGTCGCGAGCGGATTGCCGCCGAAGGTCGACCCGTGCTGCCCGCGCGAGTACAGCGATGAGGCTCGACCGAACGTGACCAGCCCGCCGATCGGGAAGCCGCCCCCGATGCCCTTCGCGACCGTGATGGCGTCCGGGGTGATGCCCGCGTGCTGGAATGCGAACCAGTCGCCCGTGCGCCCGGCACCCGTCTGGATCTCATCGACGATGAGCAGCGCGCCGTGGCGATGCGTGAGTTCCCGGGCGACCTGCAGGAAGCCGTCGGGGAGCTCGACGACGCCCGCCTCGCCCTGGATGGGTTCGACGAGGAGGGCGGCGACCGCATCGTCGACGGATGCCTCGAGGGCCTCGATGGTGGCGGGGATGTGCTCCACGCCGCCGGGCAGCGGCTCGAACGCCTCGCGCATCTGCGCCTTGCCGGTGAGGGCGAGCGAGCCCATCGTGCGACCGTGGAAGGCGTCGACGAGGGCGAGCACGCGGGTGCGTGCGCCGCCCGAGTTGTTCAGTCGCGCGAGCTTGAACGCCGCCTCGTTCGCTTCGGCCCCGGAGTTGCCGAACCAGGCCCGTCCCTGCTCGCCGGCACCGGCGAGCCGCACGATGCGCTCGGCGAGCTCGAGGGCGGGCTCCGTCATGAAGTAGTTCGAGACGTGCGCCAGGCGGGCGGCCTGCCGCGATACGGCCTCGACGAACACCGGATGGGCGTGTCCGAGCGAGTTCACCGCGATCCCCGCGAGGAAGTCCAGGTACTCGTGCCCGGTGTCGTCCCAGACGCGCGCACCCTGCCCGTGATCGAGCTTCGCGAGGGGCATCGCCAGGGTGCGCATCATGCGTCGGTCGAAGCGCTCCTGCCAGCCGTTGAGTTCGCTCATGCGGGCACCACCTCGGTGCCGATACCCGACGGCGTGAACACCTCGAGCAGGATCGAGTGCGGGATCCGACCGTCGATGATCGCCGCTTTCGCAACGCCGCCCTCGACGGCCTCGAGGCACGCGGTCATCTTCGGGATCATCCCCGACTCGAGACTGGGCAGCAGGTCCGTGAGCTCGGGAACGTCGATCACCGAGATCAGGGAGCGGCGATCGGGCCAGTCCCGGTACAGGCCGGCGACATCCGTCAGGATCACCAGCTTGGCCGCGCCGAGGGCGACGGCGAGCGATGCCGCCGCCGAATCGGCGTTGACGTTCAGCGACTGCCCGCGCACGTCGCCGTCGGGGGCGATCGAGGAGACGACGGGGATGCGACCGGCCGCGAGCTGCACGTGCACGGCCGCGGGGTCCACGGCGACGACATCGCCCACGAGTCCGAGGTCGACCTCCACTCCATCCACGAGCGCTCCGCGACGCCGGCCGGTGAACAGACCTGCGTCCTCGCCCGACAGGCCCGCCGCGAACGGCCCGTGCTCGTTGATGAGCGACACGAGCTCACGATTCACCTGGCCCGAGAGCACCATGCGCACGACATCCATCGTCTCGGGCGTCGTCACGCGGTACCCGCCTCGGAACTCGCTCTCGATCCCGAGTCGCGCGAGCATCGCCGAGATCTGCGGCCCGCCTCCGTGCACGACGACCGGCTTGATGCCGGCGTACCGGAGGTACACCATGTCCTCGGCGAAGGCGCGCTGCAACTCCGGGCTGACCATCGCGTTGCCGCCGAACTTCACGACGATCGTCTCGCCGTGGAAGCGCTTCAGCCAGGGCAGGGAATCGATGAGCACCTGCGCCTTGGCGGAGGCCATCGCCGATTCGTCGGCGCCGGCATCCTTCATCATCTCGTCGTTCATCTCAGCTCGCGTAGGCGCTGTTCTCATGCACGTAGTCGTGCGTGAGGTCGTTGGTCAGGATGGTCGCGGACGCCGCGCCCGCGTGCAGCTCGATGAGCACGTGCGTCGCCCGCGGCGTGAGGTCGACGAGCGATCGCGGTGCGTCGGGCCTGCCCGCGTGGCAGACACGCACCCCGTTCATCGACACGTCGACGAGGTACGGGTCGAACGGCGCGCGCGTGGTGCCGATCGCGGCGAGCACGCGACCCCAGTTCGGGTCGTTGCCGAAGATGGCGGCCTTGAAGAGGTTGTTCCGGGCGACCGATCGGCCCACTTCGACGGCGTCGTCCTCCGTCAGGGCTCCCCTGACCTCGATCGCGATGTCATGGCTCGCGCCCTCGGCGTCGGCCTGCAGCTGTTCCGCGAGTTCGCGGCACGCCTGGGTGAGGGCGGATCGGAAGGCTCCCGGCTCGGGCGTCACTCCCGAGGCGGCGGAGGCCATGAGCGTCACCTGGTCGTTCGTGGACATGCACCCGTCGGAGTCGAGGCGATCGAAGGTGACCCGGGTGGCGTCACGAAGCGCCGCATCGAGCAGCGCAGCCGGCACGTCGGCATCGGTCGTGAGGACGACGAGCATCGTCGCGAGGCCGGGGGCGAGCATGCCGGCGCCCTTCGCCATGCCGCCGATGCGCCAGCCGTTCCCCTCGACCACCACGGTCTTCGGCGTCGTGTCGGTCGTCATGATGGCCTGCGCGGCGTCGCCGCCGCCCTCGGCAGAGAGACGCGCGACGGCCGCGTGCACGCCCTCCTCGAGCACGTCCCCGTCGAGCTGGTCGCCGATGAGGCCCGTCGAGCAGATCAGCACGTCTCCCGCGGCGACCCCGAGGGCGGATGCGGCGGCCTCGGCCGTCCGGTGGGTGACCTGGAATCCCTCGGGACCCGTGAAGCAGTTGGCACCGCCCGAGTTCAGCACGATCGCGTCGACCCGCCCGTCGAGGATCACGCGCTCGGACCAGAGGATCGGGTTCGCCTTCGCGCGGTTCGAGGTGAAGACGGCGGCGGCGGCGTTCGACGGCCCGCGGTTCACGACGAGTGCGAGATCGAGCGTCCCGGAGCGCTTGATGCCCGCGGCGACGCCGGCCGCGTCGAACCCGGCCGGGGCGGTGACGGTCACGGTGCGACTCCGTTCACCGGCAGGCCCGTCGATTCGGCGATGCCGAGGGCGATGTTCGCCGACTGGATCGCGGCGCCCGCCGTGCCCTTCACGAGGTTGTCGACGGCCGTCACGACGACGACCCGGCCGGCGGCCTCGTCGATCGCCAGCCCCATGAGGGCGGTGTTGGCGCCGAGCACGTCGGCGGTCCGCGGGAACTGGCCCGGCGGCAGCAACTGCACGAACGCCTCACCGGCGTAGGCGTCCTCCCAAGCGGCACGCACGGCCGCGGCATCCGTTCCCGGCATGATGCGCGCCGTCGAGGTCGCGAGGATGCCGCGCGACATCGGCACGATGACCGGGGTGAACGAGATGGTGGGGGCCGAGGCGCCGGCCCAGCGCAGGGCCTGCGTGATCTCGGGGATGTGGCGATGCACGCCGCCCACCGCATACGGGTTCGCCGAGCCGAGGATCTCGCTGCCGAGCAGGTGCGCCTTGAGGCTCTTGCCCGCGCCCGATGGGCCGACGGCCAGCACGGCGACGAGGTCGCGGTCCTCGATCACGCCGGCGCGCATGCCCGGCGCGAGCGAGAGCGCCACCGCGGAGGCGTTGCATCCCGGAGCCGCGATCCGGCGGGAGCCCGTCAGGCGATCGCGTTGCGTGCCCGACAGGCGCGGGAGCTCGGGCACGCCGTAGCTCCAGGCGCCGTGGAAGTCGCCGCCGTAGAAGGCTCCCCAGTCAGCGGCCCGCTCGAGCCGGTGATCGGCGCCGCAGTCGACGACGAGGGTGTCGTCGGCGAGCTCGGCGGCGATCGCCCCGGATGCCCCATGCGGAAGCGCGAGGAAGACGACGTCGTGGCCGGCGAGGGTCTCCGCCGTCGTCTCCTTGAGCGTGAGATGGGTGTAGGAGCGCAGATGCGGCTGCACCGCGACGAGCGGTTGCCCGGCATTCGCATGTGCCGTGACGGTGCGCACCTCGAAGTCGGGATGATCGGCGAGCAGGCGCAGGATCTCCCCTCCGGCATAGCCGGAGGCGCCGGACACGGCGACGGAGTACGTCATGGATCCACCTTAGGGTCTGAGCGGTCGGGGCGAAGTTCCGGCGACGCCCGCCGCAGACCGGTCAGGTCGCGGCAGAGGTCGCCGACATTCGGCGCGCACCACGACGTCGGATGCCGAGCTCGACGACCCGCGCGAGGCGGGCGGAAGCGGCGATCCGGACGGCGAACATGGATCGACCCTACCGAGGCGTGTCGTGCTCGTGCAATTCGACGC
>JAPSJU010000205.1 GCA_031178025.1 Agromyces sp.
TGGCGCCGCCGATCGTGGTGGAGGCATCCGAACTCGACTGGGCGGTGGAGCAGCTCGCCGAGGTGCTCGCCGAGCTGCGGGGCGCCTGACGCGGCTGCGCCCCCCGCCCTCCCGCCCTCCCGCCCGCCTGCCGCCCGCCCTCCCTCCCTCGAGCCGCTGCCCGTACGCAATTCAGGTACGGAGGCGTGTCGTGCCGGTGGGTGGCCCGTGCGAGGCGGCGACGCGCCGCTCCGCACCTGAATTGCCGAGGGAGGCGCCGACGGTGGGGCCGGGTAAGGGGGCCGAGGGAGGCGCCGGCTGAGGGCCGGCTGAGGGGGCCGAGGGAGGGGCCGGCCGCGTGGAGGCGGCCGGCCCGGGGTGCTACTTCGCGAGGAAGGCGAGCAGTGCCTCGTTGACCTCGGCGGCGTGCGTCCAGAGCAGGCCGTGCGGTGCGCCCTCGATCTCGACGTAGTCGGCCTCGGGCAGGCGCTTCGTGAACTCGCGGGCGGTGGCGTCGATCGGCAGGATGCGGTCGGCCGTGCCGTGCAGGATGAGCGCCGGCACGTCGATCTTCTCGATGTCGGCGCGGAAGTCGGTCAACCACGACTGCACGACGGCGGACGAGGCGAACCAGGATGCCCCGGCGGCGACGTTCCAGCTCGCGCGGAGGGCCGCCTGGCTGATGCGGCTGCCCAGGTTCTCGTCGAGGTTGTAGAAGTTCTCGTAGAAGTCGTCGAACCAGGCGTAGCGGTCGCTCGTCGCCGCCTGCTCGATGCCCTCGAAGACCGAGGAGGGGACGCCGGTGGGGTTGTCGTCGGCCTGGAGCAGGAACGGCTCGAGGGACGCGAGGAAGCCCGCCTTCGCGACGCGGTCGCTGCCGTAGGTGCTGAGGTAGCGCGCGACCTCGCCGGTGCCCATCGAGAAGCCGACGAGCACGGCGTCGCGCAGGTCGAGGGTCTCCATGAGGGTGTTCAGGTCGGCGGCGAACGTGTCGTAGTCGTATCCGGTCGTGGGCTGGCTCGACTGGCCGAAGCCGCGCCGGTCGTAGCTGATCACGCGGTAGCCCGCGTCGAGGAGCGCGGCGGCCTGCTTCTCCCAGGAGCGCCCGTTGAGGGGGTAGCCGTGGATGAGCACCACGGGCCGGCCGGAGCCGTGGTCTTCGTAGTAGAGCTCGATGGGGGTGCTGTTCTCGGTTCCGACGGTGATGGTGGACATGCCTGCTCCTCGTTCGTGGATCTACCTAACCGGTTACTTCGGCGGTGGTGGTTATGACGCTACGGTAGCGGACCTCGTCCCAACCTGTCCAGTGCGTTAACATGGTTAGAACATCTCCTCGAATCGAGCCCGCATGTCCCAGTCCCTGCTTCTCGACCTCGTCAACTCCCGCCTCGTGTACCCCGACCGCGTGCACGACGAGCTCGGCGACGACGCCGAAGCGGCGGACTGGCTCCGTGCCCACGGGCTCGAGGGCAGCCCCGACGAGGTGCGCGATGCACGGGCGGCCCGCGCGGCGCTGGTCGAGTTCCTGCGCGGCAGAGCGGATGCCGCAGCGCTCGCTCCGTGGGCGGGCGCCATGCGCAAGCGCGCCGCGCTGCGCGCCGACGGCCTCGACTGGATCGACGAGATCGACCCGGCCCGCGCCGTGGGAGCGAGGGCGGTCGCCGAGTGGGCCGCGCTGCAGGGCGAGCAGGGATCGCGCATCCGGGCATGCGCCGCTGCGGACTGCCAGCACTTCCTCATCGACGAGAGTCGTGCCAACGCGCGCAAATGGCACTCGATGGAGACCTGCGGCAACCGCGAGAAGGCGCGCCGGCACTACGCGAAGGCGAGGACCGCCGCGGGCCCCGAGCGCTCCGGCGTCGCACCGCCGCGCTGACGGGCTCGGCTCGGTTCCCGCATGCCTGCGCCGTCTACGATGGTGCGGAGCACGCACCGAGGGGAGAACGGATGTCGCGGCCCCTCGTGGTCATCCCGACGTACGACGAGCGCGAGAACCTCGCCGACACGGTGGCCCGCGTGCATGCGTGCGTGCCCGACGCCTCCGTCCTCGTGGTCGACGACGCGTCGCCCGACGGAACGGGTGAGCTCGCCGACGGCCTCGCGGCATCCGACCCCCGCGTGCAGGTGCTGCACCGCTCGGCGAAGAACGGCCTCGGCGGCGCGTACCTCGAGGCGTTCGACTGGGCCCTCGAGCGCGGCTTCGACCCGATCGTGCAGCTCGACGCCGACGGCTCGCACCTGCCGGAGCAGCTGCCCCGGCTGCTCGACCGCCTCGACGAGCGAGCGGATGCCGCACCGGCCGACCTCGTCATCGGATCGCGGTGGGTCGAGGGCGGCTCGATCGAGAACTGGCCCCGGCACCGCGAACTGCTCTCGAAGTGGGGGAGCGCGTATGCCCGCGTCGTGCTGCGCCTCGACACGCGCGACGCGACAGCGGGCTACCGGGCGTTCCGCGCCTCGGCGCTCCGACGCATCCGCCTCGAGGACGTGCACACCCGCGGCTACGGGTTCCAGGTCGACATGCTCTGGCACGCCCGCGAGGCGGGGCTCGTGATCGCCGAGGTGCCCGTGACCTTCGTCGAGCGCACCCGCGGTCGGTCGAAGATGAGCCCCGTGATCGTGCTCGAGGCGATCCTCCGGGTGACCGTGTGGGGACTCCGCAGCCGGTTCGGGCGGCGTCGGCGCGATGCCGCAGAGGCGCGGGGCGACGGTTCGGCCCCCAGGCGCTCGCACGCCTGAGCATCGGCGGATCGGTCGGATGCCGCCGACGATCGGTCGGGTCATGGGCGGCTCGCTCCGCGAGGCTGGGGGCAGACCTGAAGGAGCAGCATGTCCACGACCACGAACGACACGACGCGACCCGCGGCATCCGCCGCCGTACCACCGCCCGTCCCCGCCGCGCCGGCCGAATCCGCCGGATCGCCTCGCGTCGGACCGCGCGGCTGGCTCGCGGTCGTCTCGCTCGGCCTCGGCATCTTCACGCTCGTGGCGAGCGAGTTCCTGCCAGCGAGCCTGCTGTCGCCGATCGCCGCCGAGCTCGGCATCACCGAGGGCGTCGCGGGACAGCTCGTCACCGCGACGAGCGTCATCGGCATCATCGGCGGACCGCTCGTCGTCTCGGCCCTGCCGCGGGCGAACCGCCGTTGGGTGATGACGGGCCTCACGACGCTCGCGATCATCTCGAACGTGCTCGTGGCGCTCGCGCCGGTCTTCGGCCTCATGCTCGCCTCGCGCCTGCTGCTCGGCATCGCCATCTCGGGCTTCTGGGCCATGTCGCTCGCGGTGACCGCCCAGATCGTGCCCGCCGATCGGCTCGGCCGGGCGATGACCGTCGTGAACGTCGGGGTCTCGCTCGCGACGATCGCCGCGGTGCCCGCCGGCGCGTTCCTCGGTGAGCTGCTCGGCTGGCGCGTCGTCTTCCTGCTCGCCGCCGGTGCCGGAGTGCTCGCGCTCGCCGCGCAGCTCGCGACGCTGCCCTCGATCCCGCCGCGCGGCGCGCCCGGATTCCGCACGCTGCTGCAGACGGCGCGCCGGCCGGTCGTCGCGCTCGGCATCGCCGCGATCATCCTCATCGCGGGTGGGCACTTCATGGGCTTCACCTACCTGCGCCCGGCCTTCGAGGCGATCGACGGGCTGACACCGGCCCTGCTCGCGACCCTCCTCCTCGTGTTCGGCGTCGCGAGCTTCATCGGCAACGTCCTGGCCGGGCCGCTCGCCGACCGGCGCCTTCCCGTGCTCGTGATCGCCGCACCGGTGGCGATCGGCGCCGGGACGGTGCTGTTCGCGCTCGCGGGCTCGAACCTCGCGCTCGTCTTCCCGCTCGTGTTCGTCTGGGGCGCCGGCTTCGGCGCAGTGCCCACGATGGTGCAGACCTGGATCGCCCGCGTCGCGCCCGACCGGCTCGAGAGCGCCGGCGGCCTCATCGTCGCAGCGTTCCAGATCGCCATCACGATCGGCGCGGTGACCGGTGGCCTGCTCGTGGACTCGGTCGGCGTGCAGGCGGCGCTCATCGGCGGCGGTGTCGCTGCGGCGCTCGGGGCCGGCGTGCTGAGCTCGGCGCGGAAGCGCTAGGGGGCGACCGCGTCAGGCGCGGGGACGGCGACCGGGGCTCAGGCGACGGTCGCCGTCGCGGTGGCGCTCGCCGCCGCGGTCGCTCCACGCCGCCAGCGGCTCGGCGGCACTCCCGCGTGGCGCCGGAACGCGCGGCTGAAGCCCTCGTCGCTCTCGTAGCCGAGTCGGTAGGCGATGTCGCTCACGG
>JAPSJU010000206.1 GCA_031178025.1 Agromyces sp.
GCGCTCGCCGCGAACCCGGCGGCGCTGCGGCAGCGCGTCATCCGCCACGTCGTCGCGAGCGAGTTCGGCGTCGCCCTCACCCGCACCCAGACGCTCGAGGTCGCACGGCTCGCGACCGACTGGCACGGCCAGGGCCCGATCGACCTGCCCGGCGGCATCCGCGCCACCCGCGCGCACGGGCGGGTCGTGTTCAGCACGACGGGCTCGACCCGGATCCTGCCGCACGACCACTGATCCGGGCGGCGGTAGGCTGGTGCCCCGTTCGCCACGACATTCAGGGAGCAGCATGGACGCGCGCGAGATCGACGCCGACCTGACCGAGGTGCTCGTCACCGAGGCCGAGATCCACGCGAAGCTCGCCGAGCTCGCCCGGCGCATCGAGACCGACTACGAGGGTCGCAACCTCCTGCTCGTCGGCGTGCTGAAGGGCGCCGTCATGGTGATGGCCGATCTCGCGCGGGAACTGCGCTCGCACGTGAACATGGACTGGATGGCCGTCTCGTCGTACGGCGCGGGCACCCAGTCGAGCGGTGTCGTGCGCATCGTGAAGGACCTCGACACCGACCTCACCGGCCGTCACGTGCTCATCGTCGAGGACATCATCGACTCGGGGCTCACGCTCAGCTGGCTGCTCGGCAACCTCGAGTCCCGCGGCGCGGAGTCCGTCGAGATCTGCGCCCTCCTCCGCAAGCCCGACGCGGCGAAGGTGGAGGTGGACGTCAAGTACCTCGGCTTCGACATCCCGAACCAGTTCGTGGTGGGGTACGGCCTCGACTTCGCCGAGCGCTACCGCAACCTCCGGGACGTCGCCATCCTCGCTCCGCACGTCTATTCCTGAGCCGCCCGCGCCCGGCATAGCCCACAGCGAACATTCGGTCAGCGCCCAGCGCCGCCAATGTAGCCTTGCAGCACCATGAACATCAAGAAGATCCTGCGCGGCCCGATCATCTACATCCTGCTCGCGATCGTCGCCGTGTGGATCGGGTCGAGCCTCATCACCGCCTCGGGCTTCCGTGAGGTCTCGACGCAGGAGGGCCTCGAGCTCCTCGACGACGGCAAGGTCTCGGCCGTGAAGATCGTCGACGGCGAGAACCGCGTCGACCTCACCCTCGCCGAGGCCGACGGCGACCTCGGCACGCAGGTGCAGTTCTACTACGTCACCCCGCGCGGCCCCGACGTCGTCGCCGCCGTCGACGAGGCGAACCCCGCCGACGGGTTCAACGACGAGGTGCCGCAGCCGAACTGGTTCCTCTCGATGCTCGGCATCCTGTTGCCCCTCGTGCTCATCGGCCTCTTCTTCTGGATCATGCTCTCGGGCATGCAGGGCGGCGGCAACCGCGTCATGCAGTTCGGCAAGTCGAAGGCGAAGCTCGTCTCGAAGGAGAGCCCGAAGGTCACGTTCGACGACGTCGCCGGCGCCGACGAGGCGATCGAGGAGCTCCACGAGATCAAGGAGTTCCTGAAGGAGCCGGCGAAGTTCCAGGCCGTCGGTGCACGCATCCCGAAGGGCGTGCTGCTGTACGGCCCTCCCGGCACCGGCAAGACGCTCCTCGCGCGCGCCGTCGCGGGTGAGGCGGGCGTGCCGTTCTACTCCATCTCCGGTTCCGACTTCGTCGAGATGTTCGTCGGCGTGGGCGCATCCCGTGTGCGCGACCTCTTCGAGCAGGCCAAGCAGAACGCGCCGGCCATCATCTTCGTCGACGAGATCGACGCGGTCGGTCGGCACCGCGGCGCCGGGCTCGGCGGCGGCCACGACGAGCGCGAGCAGACCCTGAACCAGCTGCTCGTCGAGATGGACGGCTTCGACCCGAAGACCAACGTCATCCTCATCGCGGCGACGAACCGTCCCGACATCCTCGACCCGGCGCTGCTGCGCCCCGGCCGCTTCGACCGGCAGATCGGCGTCGACGCCCCCGACCTCAAGGGCCGGCAGCGGATCCTCGAGGTGCACGCGAAGGGCAAGCCGCTCGCGAAGGGCGTCGACCTCGAGGTGCTCGCCCGCAAGACGCCCGGCTTCACGGGTGCCGACCTCGCGAACGTGCTGAACGAGGCGGCCCTGCTCACCGCCCGCTCCAACGCGCAGCTCATCGACAACCGGGCGCTCGACGAGGCCGTCGACCGGGTCATCGCCGGACCGCAGCGACGTTCCCGCGTCATGAAGGACAAGGAGAAGCTCATCACGGCATACCACGAGGGCGGACACGCGCTCGCGGCGGCGGCGATGAACTACACCGATCCCGTGACGAAGATCACGATCCTGCCGCGCGGCCGAGCCCTCGGGTACACGATGGTGCTCCCGCTCGAGGACAAGTACTCGGTCACCCGCAACGAGCTGCTCGACCAGCTCACGTACGCCATGGGCGGCCGCGTCGCCGAGGAGATCGTGTTCCACGACCCGTCGACGGGTGCATCGAACGACATCGAGAAGGCCACCTCGACGGCCCGCAAGATGGTCACCGAGTACGGCATGAGCGCGAACGTCGGCGCGATCAAGCTCGGCCAGTCGCAGGGAGAGGTCTTCCTCGGTCGCGACATGGGCCACCAGCGCGACTACTCCGAAGAGGTCGCCGAGAAGGTCGACGCCGAGGTGCGCGCGCTCATCGACCAGGCGCACGACGAGGCCTGGCAGGTGCTCAACGACAACCGCGACATCCTCGACCGGCTCGCCGCCGAGCTGCTCGAGAACGAGACGCTCGACCACACCCAGATCGCCGAGATCTTCAAGGACGTGAAGAAGCTGCCCGAGCGGCCGCTGTGGCTCTCCAGCGACAAGCGACCCGTCTCCGACCGTCCGCCCATCTCGTTCCCGACCCAGAAGCTGCCGATCGACCAGGGCGCCGTGGACGGCGGCGTGAGTTCCGGCCAGACGCCCGTCGAGGAGCCCGCGGCGAGCCGAGCTCCGCGCACGACGCCTCGGCCCGCCACGGCCTGACCGTTCGCCGACCCGAAGAGGGGGTGCCATGGCCGGAGTCGACACCGGGCGCATCGAGCGTGCCGTGCGCGAGATCCTCCTCGCGATCGGCGAGGACCCCGACCGTGCCGGGCTCGAGCGCACCCCCGCACGGGTCGCCGAGGCGTACGCCGACTTCTTCGGCGGCCTGCATGTCGATGCGCTGGGCCACCTCGCCGACTCGGTGCCGATCGGCGCGAGCGATGCCGGGGTGCCGGCCACCTCCGACGCGGTCGTGCTGCGCGACCTCAGCTTCCGATCCGTGTGCGAGCACCACCTGCTGCCCTTCGTCGGCACCGCTCACGTCGCCTACCTGCCCGGCGACCGCGTCGTCGGGCTCGGGCGCATCCCCGCCCTGGTGGACACGCTCGCCGCTCGCCCGCAGTTGCAGGAGCGGCTCGCCGAGGAGATCGCGGACGCCCTCGAGACCGGTCTGCAGCCGAAGGGCGTGCTCGTCGTGCTCGACGCCCAGCATTTGTGCGTGACCACGCGCGGCTCACGTCAGGAGCGCAGCTCGACCGTCACGATCGCGAGCCGCGGCGCGCTCGCCGAACCGGCCGCGCGCGCCGAGGTCATGGCGCTCATCGGGTCGCACGGTGCCTGAGCACGTCGCAGCGCCGATGCTCGTCATGGGCGTCGTCAACGTCACGCCCGACTCCTTCAGCGACGGCGGCCGCTGGTTCGACGCCGATGCCGCGGTCGCCCATGGGGTCGATCTCGTCGCCGACGGTGCCGACCTCGTCGACGTCGGCGGCGAGTCCACGAGACCCGGCGCGGCACGCGTCGATCCCGGCGAGGAGCTGCGCCGAGTCGTGCCCGTCGTGCGCGAGCTCGCCGCCCGCGGCATCCGGGTGAGCGTCGACACCATGCGCGCCGCCACGGCCCTCGCCGCCGTCGAGGCGGGCGCGGAGATCATCAACGACGTCTCGGCCGGCCTCGCCGACGAGGCCATGGCGCCGATCGTCGCCGAGACCGGCGCGAGGTACGTCGCCATGCACTGGCGCGGACACGCCGACCGCATGGACTCGCTCGCCCACTACGCCGACGTGGCGGCCGAGGTGCGCGACGAGCTCGCCAGGCGCATCGACGCGCTCGTCGCCGCCGGGGTCGCCCCGGAGCGGCTCATCCTCGACCCGGGCCTCGGCTTCGCCAAGCGCGGCGAGCAGAACTGGCAGCTGCTCGGTCGCCTCGACGTGCTCGCCGGACTCGGGCTGCCGATCCTCGTCGGCGCATCGCGCAAGCGGTTCCTCGGCGCCATGCTGCCCGACGACGCCTCCGTCGA
>JAPSJU010000207.1 GCA_031178025.1 Agromyces sp.
CTCAGGAACAGTGCGCGGCCGACGTGGTCGCGGCTCGGTGCCGCGGCACCGTCGAGGTCCGCGATCGTCCACGCGGTCTTCAGCACTCGGTCGTAGCCGCGCATCGTGATACCGCCTCGTTCGAGGGCCCGGTCGAGCGCGACCGTCGCGCGACCGCCTGGATGCAGGCGCCCGGCACCGCGAAGCCAGGGGCCCGGCATCTCGCCGTTCGTCCGCCACGGCGTTCCGCGCAATCGCTCCTCCGCTGCGGCGCGCGCCTCGATGACGCGGACCCGGGCCTCAGCGGACGAGAGCCCCGGGCGTTCCCGCGCCAGGCGCAATGCGGCAGCGGTGACCCGGGGAACGTGCACCTGCAGGTCGAGCCGGTCGAGGAGCGGGCCGGAGATGCGGCCCAGGTACCGACGCCGCGTCATGGGCGTGCAGGTGCACTCGGCGTCCTTCACCCCATGGTTTCCGCATGGGCATGGGTTGGCGGCGATGACGAGCTGGAAGCGGGCCGGGAACGAGGCGACCGCGCTCGCGCGCTGGATGCTGACCGACCCCGATTCGAGCGGCTGGCGGAGCACGTCGAGCACCGCCGATGCGAACTCGGGGGCCTCGTCGAGGAACAGGACGCCATGCGACGCGCGAACGGCCGCGCCCGGCCGGATCACCCGACTGCCGCCGCCGACGATCGCAGCGGCCGATGCCGTGTGGTGCGGTGCCTCGAACGGCGGACGGATCGGAAGCCGACCGCCGAGCGGCCGGCCGGACAACGACCGGATGGACGCGACCTCGAGGGCGGAATGGGAATCGAGGTCGGGCAGGATCCCGGGCAGCCGTGACGCGAGCATCGTCTTGCCCGCCCCGGGCGGACCGAGCAGGAAGAGGTGGTGCCCGCCCGCGGCTGCGGTGAGGAGCGCGTCGACCGCGTCATCGTTCCCGGAGACGTCGGCGAGGTCTCCGCCCATCGCCGGCTCGTCGACCCCGGGACGTACGGCGGGAGGCACCGGCTCGACGGCACGCGCCTCGTACTCGCCCCCGTGCCGGATGGCGGCGTCGAGGAGGGAGGCGACGCCGATGACCTCGACGTCCGGCACGAGTGCCGCTTCCGCGGCGTTCGCCTCGGGGACCATGACGGTGTCGTGCCCGGCCCGAACGGCGGCGAGCACCGCCGGCAGGATGCCGTCGACCGGCCTGAGCCGCCCATCGAGCCCGAGCTCGCCGAGGTGCACCACGCGGTCGATCGAGTCCGCCGAGACCTCTCCCGCGGCCGCGAGGCACGCCAGCGCCACCGCGAGGTCGAAGCCCGAGCCGTGCTTGGGCAGCGCGGCCGGCGAGAGGTTCACGGTGAGCTTGCGCTGCGGCAGGGGGCATCCGGCATTCACTGCCGCGGAGCGCACGCGCTCACGGGCCTCGCCGAGGGCGGCGTCGGGCAACCCGATGATGACGAAGCCGGGCAGCTGGGCCGAGAGGTCGGCCTCGACCTCGACGATCGAGCCCGCGAGCCCGATGAGGGCGACGGACCGCGTCCGCGCGACGGGCATCAGCTGATCCCCTCGAGGTGCTCGATGAGCGCAGGCGCCTCGGTCGGCGCGAGCACCGCGACGGCATCGATGCGGATGCGCGCCACCGGTGCATCCGTCGCCTCGCACCAGGCGACGGCCAGCCGCCGCAACCGGGCGAGCTTGACCGGGGTGATCGACTCGAACGGATGGCCGTACTCGTGCGAGGTGCGGGTCTTCACCTCGACGAAGACCGTGTCGCCGCCGTCTCGGGCGATGATGTCGATCTCACCGAGCCGGCAGCGCCAGTTGCGATCGACGACCTGCATACCCCGTGCTTCGAGGTGGCCGACCGCGAGCTGTTCGCCGAGCCGACCGAGTTCCGCATTGTGGGCCATCCGCACCACCTCCACGGACAGCGTGGAGGCAGGTGACGGCGTCGACCGGCCTCAGGCGCCTCGGGCCCGAGGACTCGAGCGCCATCGCGGTTGTCGAGGACGAGTGCTACTCGTCGAGCGCGAGCTCCTTGGGAAGCTCGAACTCGCGCGTCGCGAGCTCTTCGATGTTGACGTCCTTGAAGGTGAGCACCCGCACGGCCTTCACGAAGCGGTCGGCGCGATAGACGTCCCACACCCAGACGTCCTTCATCGAGAGCTCGAAGTAGAAGTCGTGCTCGGTGTCGCGCCGCACGAGTTCCACCTCGTTCGCGAGGTAGAAGCGTCGCTCCGTCTCGACCACGTACTGGAACTGCGAGACGATGTCGCGGTACTCGCGGTACAGGGCCAGCTCGACCTCGCGGTCGTAGTCTTCGAACTCGTCGTCATCCATCGGGTTCATCCTACGCCGAGGTCGAAGAGCGTCGGCGCCTCCGCCGGGCGCTCATGGAGCCACGTGTGCCGATGCAGTCCGCTCGGGCCGTGCTCGCCGAGCGCGGCGAAGTGCGCCGGGCTCGAATAGCCCTTGTTCTCGTTCCAGCTGTAGACGGGGATCTCGTCGTGGGCACGTCGCATGCCGCCGTCGCGATGCACCTTGGCGATGACGGATGCCGCGGCCACCGAGGCGCAGTCCCGGTCCGCCTTGATGCGCGTCGTCACCCTCGCCCGGTGCTCGATCGCCGGGCTCAGCCAGTCGTAGTTGCCGTCGAGGATGAGCGGTGCGTCGGTCAGCGTCACCGCCGTGCCGGCGGCCTCCTCGGCGGCGAGGAGCGCCGCGAAGGCGCGCGCACCCGCGAGCCCGAGGCATGCCATGATGCCGAGTTCGTCGATCTCGGTCGCGGAGGCCTCTCCGACGGCCGAGGCGCGCACCCAGGATGCCGCGCGCGGCGCCATGGCCTCGCGCTTGGGCTCGGCGAGCAGCTTCGAGTCGCGCAGCCCCGCCGGCATGCGGCGCACGCCCGCGTCGATCACCACGAGTCCGACCGTGACGGGCCCCGCGAGCGCACCCCGTCCGACCTCGTCGCAGGCGAGCACGACGGATGCGCCGTTCTCGAAGAACTCCCGTTCGACGCGCAGGTTCGGCACCCCGACGGGGCTCATCTCAACGAGCCCCCTCGTCGACGCCCTCGAACACCTCGGGGTAGTTCCCCAGCCACGCCCAGTGGTCGACCGGCCAGCTCACGACGAACGCGCGGCCGACGACGTTGTCGATCGGCACGAATCCCTTGAGCGGCGTCCCACCGTTGTAGCGGGAATCCTTCGAGTTGTAGCGGTTGTCGCCCATCACCCAGAGCGCGCCGTCGGGCACCACCTGATCGAAGTCGTCGCGGGAGACCTTCGTCTCGCCGGGAGGCAAGGCCACGTACGGCTCCTCGAGGGGCACGTCGTTGACGCTCAGCTGACCCAGCGCGTTGCAGCACACGACGTGGTCGCCGGGCAGCCCGATGACGCGCTTCACGAGGTGGTCGTTCGAGTCGGGCGCGGACAGCCCGACGAACGCGAGGAACCAGTCGACCGCGGCGACGAGGGGCGGCTGCGGCGTCTCGGCACGTGCCGGGAGCCACCCGCCCGGATCCTTGAAGACCACGACATCGCCGCGTGACAGGGGCGTCATCTCGGGGACCAGCTGATTCACGATGATGCGATCGTCCTGCACGAGGGTCTGCTCCATCGACTGCGACGGGATGAAGAACGACCGGATGAGGAAGGTCTTGATGAGGAAGGACACGAGTACGGCCACCACGAAGATGACCAGCAGGTCGCGCAGGAAGAGGAGGATGCCTCGTCTCCCGCGTGCCGACGCCGAGCCCGCGCGATCCGATCGCGAGATGAGTGTGTTCTTTGTCATTTAACCGCCCGAGCTCCCCACCCAGTCTAGGGGTGGGGAGCTCGGTGACGATGCCAGTCGCCTCGCGATGCGAGGAGCCGGGACGCGCCGGATCAGCTCTCGCGCTTCTCCTTGATCTTCGCCTTCTTGCCCCGCAGCTTGCGCAGGTAGTACAGCTTGGCGCGACGGACGTCACCACGGGTGACGATCTCGATGTGGTCGATGACCGGCGAGTGCACCGGGAACTTGCGCTCGACGCCGACCTGGAAGGAGACCTTGCGCACCGTGAAGGTCTCGCGAACGCCCTCGCCCTGACGGCCGATGACGACGCCCTGGAAGACCTGGATGCGCGAGCGCGTGCCTTCGACGATGTTGACGTGCACCTTGACGGTGTCGCCGGGGCGGAAGTCGGGGATGTCCGACCTCAGGCTCGCGGCGTCGACGTGGTCGAGGATGTGCATGATGGTTCGCTCTC
>JAPSJU010000208.1 GCA_031178025.1 Agromyces sp.
GTGGCGCTCGCCGCCGCGGTCGCTCCACGCCGCCAGCGGCTCGGCGGCACTCCCGCGTGGCGCCGGAACGCGCGGCTGAAGCCCTCGTCGCTCTCGTAGCCGAGTCGGTAGGCGATGTCGCTCACGGGAGCGCCGGCGCGGAGCATCCGCTCGGCCTGCTCCATGCGCACTCGCGTCAGGTAGCGCGCGGGGGTGTCGCCGACCGCGTGGCGGAACTGCTCGGCGAACTGCGAGCGCGAGGCCCGGGCGATGCGTGCGAGCGATTCCACGGTCCATGGTGATCCGGGGTCGTCGTGGATGGCGTCGAGCGCGCGTCCGAGGTGCGGATCCTGCGAGGCGGCGAGCCAGGCGCGGGCGTCGCCGCATCCGCGCTCGAGCCAGATCCGCACGGCAGCGGATGCCACGACGTCGGCGAGGCGCTCGATGACCGAGCCGCTGCCCGCCCGCGCGGTCGACGCCTCGCGGTACATCGTCTCGAGGAGCGACGCGAAGATGGGCTCGTCGACCCGGAAGCCGCACGTGAAGAGCACGGGAGGCATGACGCGCGCGGCGATCGGATCGGCGCCGCTCAGCGCGAGGGAGCCGCTCAGCAGCCGCGCGTCCCGCGTCGCGCGCAGCCGCATCCGGCCGCACCGCGGCAGCATGACGAAGTCACCGGCCTGCATCGCGAGCGCCTCGCCCTCGGTGTCGACGAGTGCGATCTCGCCCTCGACGACGTAGTGGAAGCGGATGCCGCCCCCGTCGTCGACGTGCGTCGATCCGGCGGCGAGCTCGCGGTGCCCGAACTCGAGCACGTTCCAGCGCAGGCGCTCGAGCACGGCGTCGATGTCGCGGGCCGCGGCGTCGGCCGTCGTCATCGACGTCATCGTCATCGCCTCGACGTCGTTCAGCTCGATCGCGCCCATGTGAGAGTCAATCGCGTGCCGCGGCGGATCATTCCCGCGTGACGCCGGATCGCGACCCGTCGATGGGCGGGATGGCGGGACTCGAGCACCGGGATCCGTTTGTCAAGGCGGTGACGGATCGGGCCCGCCGACGTACCTTCACGGGTGGGAGGGAGTCGGCGATGGTGCGGAAGGGCGATCGGGTCAGCTGGAACACGTCGCAGGGGCGGACGCACGGCCACGTCATCGAGCGGCGCACGAAGGACTTCACGTTCGACGGGCAGCAGTTCCGGGCGAGCGAGGACGAGCCGATGTTCATCGTCGAGAGCGAGAAGTCGGGAGCGAGCGCGGCGCACACGGCGTCGGCGCTGCACGTGGAGCGGAAGGAGTCCGACTGATGGCGGTGCGACTGAACCGGGCTGCACTCGAGCACGCCCGTTCGCTCGTGCGCGACGGCAAGGTCGTGCGAGACGAGCGCGACGACTGGAGCGAGCACGCGCCGAGCGCCGATGAGGAGAACATGTTCATCGACGGCGACGGATGGACCCAGTACGGCAGGTGGCACCTCGGCGTCGATGAGGATGACCGGCGCGACACGAAGCAGCGCTACAGCTTCCCGTACGGCGACTTCACGAAGGTGCACCGCTGCGCGGTGATCTCGCTGGAGAGCCGAGCGGGCCAGTACGACCACGATGACATCCGCGACGCGTCGAAGAAGCTCCTCGAGCTCATCGACGAGGAGGAGTGACATGGCGAACGCACGCACACGAACCACGACCGGCGCGCGAAGCGAACGGCAGCAGCGCCGCGACGCGCGGAAGGCGCTGTCGCAGGCCCGTCGGGCGGCGAAGGAGGCGAAGAAGCTCCGCAGGTCGCTGAAGGGCGCGAACCGGTCCCGGCTGGAGGCCGTCGCGGCGGCCGCCGAGGCCGACGTCGCACGCGCCAGGGCGGAGCTCGGGGTCCAGCCGGGACGCGCTGCACGCGCGGCGCGGCGGATCACCGCGCGCCTCGAGAAGGCGTCGATCCGGGCGACCGCCTCAGGCCCGGCGAGGCGTCGCGCGCTCGAGCGAGGTGCCGGGCCGGATGCCGCAGGCCCGAACGCCGCGGAGTCCGCGAAGGCGCGCACGAAGCTCATCAAGCAGCGGCGCGCCCAGGCGAAGACGGCGAGCAAGATGGCGAAGAAGGTCTCGCTCGGCGTCCTCGCCGCGTCCATCCTCACCCCGAGCGACGCCAAGCGCCGGAAGAAGGACCGCAAGCGCATCGAGCGCAAGATCACGCACGGCTGACCGCGGCTCCGCGCGACTCACGTCGCGGTCGCCGTCATCCGCGCGACTCACGTCGTGGTCGGCGTCCTCCGCGTCGAGGCGGTCGCCGAGGAGCGCGTGCTCGGCGCCGTGGCCGCTGCGGCGGTCTTGGCGGTGCCGGCTGCGGCCTTCGACCGCGACGTGCGCACCGTCGTCGGCTTCGTCGATGCCGCGGCTTCGGCGGCATCCGCCACCGACCGGGCCACCGGCACGAGTCGGGTGAGCTGCGTCACGTGCTGCGGGCCGAGCTCATCGAGGGTGGAGACCTCGAGGAGCTTCATGGTGCGCTCGATCTCGCTGCGGAGGATCTCGATGGTGCGGTCGACGCCGCGACGCCCCCCGGCCATGAGGCCGTAGAGGTAGGCCCGGCCGATGAGCGTGAATCGGGCGCCGAGGGCGATCGACGCGACGATGTCGGCGCCGTTCATGATGCCCGTGTCGATGTGCACCTCGAGGTCGGTGCCCACCTCGCGGACGACGTGCGGCAGCAGGTGGAACGGGATCGGGGCCCGGTCGAGCTGGCGACCGCCGTGGTTGGAGAGCACGATGCCGTCGACGCCGCGGTCGGCGAGGAGCTTCGCGTCCTCGACGGTCTGCACGCCCTTGACGACGATCTTGCCGGGCCACATCTGCCGGATGATGTCGAGGTCGTCGAATGAGATCGTGGGGTCCATCGCCGCGTCGAGCAGTTCCGCGACGGTGCCCCCGGTCGAGCTCAACGAGGCGAAGGTGAGCGGCGGGGTGGTGAGGAAGTTGATCCACCATGCGGGCCGCGGCAGCGCGTTGAGGACCGTTCCGGCCGTGAGCTGCGGCGGGATGGAGAAGCCGTTGCGCTTGTCGCGAAGGCGCGCACCGGCGACCGGGGTGTCGACCGTGAAGAAGAGCGTGTCGAACCCGGCGGCCGCCGCACGGCGCACGAGGCCGTACGAGATCTCGCGATCCCGCATGACGTACAGCTGGAACCAGTTGCGGCCGTCGGGGTTGGCGGCCTTCACGTCCTCGATGGAGGTCGTGCCGAGCGTGGAGAGGGTGAACGGGATGCCGGCGGCATGCGCGGCGCCGGCACCGGCGACCTCGCCCTCGGTCTGCATCATCCGCGTGAAGCCCGTCGGCGCGATGCCGAAGGGAAGGGCGCTCGTGCCGCCGAGCACCTGGCGGCTCGTGTCGACGACGGGCACGTTGCGCAGGATCGAGGGGTGGAACTCGACGTCCTGGAACGCCTGGCGGGCCCGTGCCAGCGACAGTTCGCCCTCAGCGGCGCCCTCGGTGTAGTCGAACGGCGCCTTCGGCGTGCGCCGCTTCGCGATCGCGCGGAGGTCGGCGATCGTGAGGGCCTGGGCGAGGCGGCGATCGGTGGGGTTGAGCGTGGGCTTCTTGAACTGCATGAGCTGTGCGAGCTCGCGGGGGTTCGGGAACTGGCGCTGGACCATGGTGCTGGTGCTCTCTCTCGTTCTGCGTCACCGCGGCGACGCTGCGGGGGTCGGCGCGGGCGCCGGGGTCTGGATGGCGGGCTCGATGAACGTCTCGGCGTAGTAGCCCGAGATGTGGTCGTGGATGCGGGATCGGGCGGTCGCGGCATCGGCCGCCCTGATCGCTTCGACGATGGCACGGTGCTCACGGCGGAGGCGCGCGGACGTGGCGGCCCAGTCGTCGATGGTCGCGAGCCCGGCGAGCGCGTAGCCCTCGATGCCGCCGCGGAGCCCGGCCATGGTGGCGGCGATGACCTGGTTGCCGGATGCCTCGGCGAGGGCGAGGTGGAAGGCGGCGTCGAGCGCGAGGAAGTCCGCGGGTGCGAGCGCGGGAGCATCCATGGCGTCGAGCAGCCGGTCGGCGGCGTGGAGGTCGGGCACGGGGGACGCGGCCGCCAGGTCGCCCGCGACCGAGGTCTCGAGGATGAGCCGGGTGCGCACGATGTCGGCGACGGGGAAGCCGTGCGCCGCGACCTGCAGTCGCATGAGGGCGCTCATCGCGCCACCGGGGGTCGCGATGATGATCGCGCCGGCGTTCGGCCC
>JAPSJU010000209.1 GCA_031178025.1 Agromyces sp.
GTGACGAGCGGCGGCACGATCCCCGACCGCGGCATGTTCGGCGTGTTCATGATCGGGGAGGCGGGGCCGGGCCGGCGCGTCGGCGAGCTCGACGAGGAGATGGTCTACGAGTCCAGGGTCGGCGACGTGTTCGCCCTCGGCGCCACGAGCTGGCGCATCCAGGAGATCACCCACGACCGGGTGCTCGTCGCGCCCGCGTTCGGGGAGCCGGGGCGACTGCCGTTCTGGAAGGGCGACGGCATCGGGCGTCCCGCCGAACTCGGCGAGGCGATCGGAGGGTTCGTCGCCGAGATCGCGAGCGCGAGCCCGGAGGAGGGCCTTGCGCGGGCCCGCGCTGCCGGTCTCGACGAGCGCGCGGCATCCAACCTCGTCAGCTTCGTCGCCGACCAGCGGGCAGCGACCCGCGTGGTCCCCGATGCGACGAACCTCGTGATCGAGCGGTTCCGCGATGAGCTCGGCGACTGGCGGATCGTGCTGCACTCGCCGTACGGCATGCGGGTCCACGCGCCATGGGCGCTCGCAGCCGGCGCCCGGGTGCAGGAGCGATTCGGCGTCGATGCGAACGCCGTCGCGAGCGACGACGGCATCGTGCTGCGCATGCCCGACACCGCTGACGAGCCCCCCGGAGCCGAGCTGTTCGCCTTCGAGCCCGCAGAGCTCACGCAGCTCGTCACCGAACGCGTCGGCGATTCGGCGCTCTTCGCCTCCCGGTTCCGGGAGTGCGCGGCGCGTGCGCTGCTCCTGCCCCGGTTGAACCCGGGTCGGCGGTCTCCGCTCTGGCAGCAGCGCCAGCGCGCCTCCCAGCTGCTCGAGGTCGCTCGCGACTTCCCCGACTTCCCGATCGTGCTCGAGGCCGTCCGCGAGTGCCTGCAGGACGTCTACGACCTGCCTGCGCTCACCCGTCTCGCCGAGCGCGTCGCGGCCCGCCAGGTGCGCTTCGTGGAAGTCACGACCGACACCGCGAGCCCGTTCGCCTCGAGCCTGCTCTTCGGCTACGTCGGAGCGTTCATGTACGAGGGCGACGCGCCGCTCGCCGAGCGCCGTGCGGCGGCGCTCTCGCTCGATCCGGCGCTGCTCGCCGAGCTGCTGGGCACGATCGAGCTGCGCGAGCTGCTCGACCCCGAGGTCGTGCGCGAGATCGAGCGGATGCTGCAGCGGCTCGCCCCCGACCGTGCTGCACGCGGCGAGGAGGGGGTGTCCGACCTCCTCCGCGACCTCGGCCCCCTGACCAGCGCCGAGGTCGCCGAGCGCGTCGACGACGAGACCGACGCCGGCGCAGCGCTCACGGCTCTCGTGGCAGCTCGTCGCGCGGCCGAGGTGCGGTTCGCCGGCGAGTCCTGGTTCGTCGTCGTCGAGGATCTCAGCCGGCTCCGCGACGCGCTCGGCGTGCCGATCCCGCCCGGCCTGCCCGACGTGTTCGGCGAACCGGTGCGCGATCCGCTCGGCGACCTCGTGAGCCGGTACGCGCGCACGCACGGCCCGTTCACCGCCGCCGCCGTCGCGGCGCGATTCGGCATCGGCCAGGCCATCGCGGCATCCGCCCTCGCCCGCCTCGCCGCCGAACGGCGTGTGGTCGAGGGTGAGTTCCTGCCCCACGGCGCCGGCGTGGAGTGGTGCGACACCGAGGTGCTCCGCCGCATCCGCCGCCGCTCGCTCGCCGCCCTGCGCAACGAGGTCGAGCCCGTCGCCCCTCGCGAGTACGCCCGATTCCTTCCCGAGTGGCAGCACGTGAACGGGCGCCTGCGCGGTGTCGACGGGGTCGCCGCGGTCATCGAGCAACTCGAGGGCGCGCGCATCCCCGCGTCGGCGTGGGAGTCCTTCGTGCTGCCCGCTCGCGTCTCCGACTACCGTCCCGGCATGCTCGACGAGCTCACGGCGTCGGGTGAGCTGCTCTGGGCGGGCGCCGGCTCGCTCGCGGGCGACGACGGCTGGGTGAGCCTGCACCTCGCCGACACGGCGGAGCTGACCCTGCCCGCTCCCGCCGCGGCTCCACTGGATCCCCTCGAGACCGAGTTGCTCGCCACCCTCGGCGGCGGTGGGGGCTTCTTCTTCCGACAACTCGTCGAATCCGTCGGTGCCACCGAGGAGCAGCCGGTCGTCGACGCCCTGTGGAGGCTCGCGTGGGCCGGCCTCGTGACCAACGACACCTTCGCACCCGTGCGCGGGCTGGTCGCGGGGCGAGGGGCTCACAAGACCGCGCCCGCCACGCCGCGCGCCCGGATCCGCGGCGGATCGCTCTCGCGTCGGGCGCTCGCGGCCAGCGTGCAGTCGAGCCGAGCGACGGGTGCACGCGCGACGCCGGCCAGTGTTGCGGGGCGCTGGGCGGTGCTTCCGCTGGCGAGTTCGGCCGCGACGCCGAGGGCGCACGCACTCGGCGAGACGCTCCTCGAACGCTACGGGATCGTGACTCGCGGCTCGGTGATGGCCGAGGGGGTGCTCGGCGGCTTCGCGCTCGCGTACCGGGCGCTCGCCGGGTTCGAGGAGACGGGCCGGGTGCGCCGCGGCTACTTCATCGACGGGCAGGGCGGCGCCCAGTTCGCCTCCACCGCTGCAGTCGATCGCCTGCGCAGCGCCCCGCGGGGCGGCGCGGTCGCCCTCGCCGCCACTGATCCCGCCAATCCGTTCGGGGCTGCCCTCGACTGGCCCGAACTCGCCGAGGGCGGCCATCGTCCGGCCCGCAAGGCAGGCGCCTTCGTCGCGATCGTCGACGGTGAGGCGGTCTTCTACCTCGAGCGCGGCGGGCGCACGACCCTCGTGTTCACCGACGATTCCGAACTGCTCGACGCCGCGGCGACCGCGCTCGCGGAGGCACTCGCCCGAGCCGGGTCGCCGAAGCTGCGGATCGAGACGGTGAACGGGGCGGGCGTCTACGGCTCCGTCCTCGATGCACCGCTGCGCTCGGCCGGGTTCCGCGAGACGCCGAGGGGGCTGCGCTTCGATGCCCGAAGGTGACACCGTCTTCCAGGCGGCACGTCGCCTCGACGCCGCCCTCGCCGGCCAGGAGGTGACGCGCAGCGACTTCCGCGTGCCGTCGATCGCGACGCTCGACCTCTCCGGGCAGACGGTGCACTCCGTGGTGAGCCGGGGCAAGCACCTGCTCATGCGCATCGGCGAGCTCGTGGTGCATTCGCATCTGAAGATGGAGGGGGAGTGGCGCGTGCACCGACCGGGGGAGCGGTGGCGGCGACCGGCATTCCAGGCCCGTGCCGTCATCGAGACCCCGACCGCAGTGGCCGTCGGCTTCGACCTCGGTGTCCTCGAGGTCTTCCCCGCGGTCGACGAGGAGGACCGGCTCGGCTACCTCGGCCCCGACCTGCTCGGGCCCGGCTGGGATGCGGCTGAGGCCGTGGGGCGCATCGCCGCGACGCCAGAGGCGCCGATCGCCGTCGCACTCGGCGAGCAGCGCAATCTGGCCGGGCTCGGCAACGTGTACGTCAACGAGCTGTGCTTCCTGCGCGGCATCCTTCCGACCCGTCCCGTCGGCGAGGTCGACCTGATTCCGCTCGTGGACCTCGCGAGCCGGGTCATCCGGGCGAACCGCGACCGCATCTCACGCACGACGACCGGCCGTGACCGTCCCGGTGAGCGGCTCTGGGTCTACTCGCGGGGCGGTGAGCGGTGCCGCCGGTGCGGCACTCGCATCGAGCACGGCCGACTGGGGCGCAACGAGCTCGAGCTGCGCGAGACGTGGTGGTGTCCGAACTGCCAGCGATGAGGGACCTGCTCAGGTGACGGGTCCGGTCCACTTCTCGCCGGGTCCCTGGCCGATCGCGTCGGGAATGGCGGACGCCTCGCGGAACGCGAGCTGCAGGGAACGCAGGCCGTCGCGCAGGGAGCGGGCGTGCATGTCGCTGATCTCCGGCGCACCCGCGGTGATGAGGCCGGCGAGGGCGTTGATGAGCTTTCGGGCCTCGTCGAGGTCGAGCTGCTCGTGCGGGTCGTCGGCGAGCCCGACCTTCACCGCCGCGGCGCTCATCAGGTGCACGGCAGCGGTCGTGATGACCTCGACCGCCGGTACCTCGGCGATGTCGCGGGTGGCTCCCACGACGGTGGACTCGTCTGAACTGTCGCTCACAGACATCCTCTGTTAGACTGCTTCGGGCCCGGGGCCAGTCCCCGGTACGAAAGTGGAGATTCTCCCACCCGCGCATACCGCTTCATCAAGGTTACCGGGTCG
>JAPSJU010000210.1 GCA_031178025.1 Agromyces sp.
GAGCGTCGAGGCGGTTCGGATGTACGAGGTGGTGCTTCCGAGACGGGTCCCATGTCGCATGATGCTTCCTCCGGCCGGGGTGTGCGAACATTCCGGCCTCGCTGCCGGTTCGGGATCAGAGTAGGGGCGAGATGTTCGCCGAACCCTCAATGGCCACGCGACGACGTGGGCGTGTCGCGGGCGGAGTCGGCGAGCACCGCATGGGCGCGACCGAGGCGCTCGATCCACCATTCGGTGCGCTCGGGTCCCGCTGCGTGGCGATCGAGCAGATCGGGGTCGGGGAGCACGCGACGCACGGCCACGGAGCCGTGCTCGGGCAGGAGCGGGGCGCGCGTGACGTCCGCTGCCAGCAGCGAGGCGGTGCCGAGGCCGCAGTCGTACTCGAGCGAGGTGACGGATGCTGCGAGCTGCGCGCCCATCGCGAGGCCGACGCTCGTGTCGAGCGCACTCGAGACGATCACGGGAAGGCCGGCGCGTTCGACGATCTCGAGCGCACGCCGCACGCCCCCGAGCGGCTGCGCCTTGATGACGAGCAGGTCGGCCGCACCCGCCTCGGCGACCGCGAGCGGGTCGGCGGCTCGCCGCACGCTCTCGTCGGCGGCGATCGGGATGCCCATGTACTTCGTGCGCCGGCGGATCTCGGCGAGCTCCTCGACGGTCGCGCAGGGCTGCTCGACGTACTCGAGGTCGAACGGCGCGAGGGCGTGGATCGCATGCTCGGCCTCGTCGACGTTCCAGCCGCCGTTGGCGTCGACGCGGATGCGGCCCTCGGCGCCGAGCACCTCGCGCACGGCGCGCACGCGCGCGACATCCGCCGACAGGGGCTCGTCGCCGCCGGCGACCTTCACCTTGGCCGTGCGGCACCCCGGAAAGCGCGCGAGCACGGCGCCGACGCTGTCGGGGTCGACGGCGGGAACCGTCGCGTTCACCGGGATGCGGTCCCGGAGTGCGGGCGGTGCGGCGTTCCAGCCGTAGTCGATCGCGGCGGCGAGCCAGGCGGATGCCTCGATGTCGTCGTACTCGGTGAACGGCGAGAACTCCGTCCAGCCCTCCGGCCCCTCGAGGAGCATCGCCTCCCGCACGTCGATGCGGCGGAAGCGGGTCACGAGCGGAAGGGCGACGACGCGCGCGGTGGACAGGAGTTCGTCGAGGTGCGGCGTCGCGCTCATGCCTGCAGTCTAGGCGCGGGCCGGCGGGGCATCCGCGCGCTGCCCGCCCGATGCGGACGTCTCGCTCCGATCGGGGCGCATACTTGAGTGATGCAGCATCGGGGGTGCGTATGACGAACGATCTCGACACGCTCGGTGTGGAGGAGCACGAGGTCGGGCCGGACTCGGCCGGCCGGAACGTGCTCATCGGCGTGGTCGGGCTCGCGCTCGTCATCGCCGCGCTCATCCCGCTCAGCTACGGCGCCGTGTGGGTCGGCTCGGCGGTGTACGCGGCGGTGGTCGCGCTCGTCACGGGCGGTGCGCCCGAGCTCCCCACGGGGTGAGCGGCGGGCGCTGCGGCGGGCGCTGCCGCTGAGCGGGGCGGCGCCGTCGGCGGGTGCCGGGAATAGGCTGGGTCGCATGGCTGCCGAGGTGTCCGACCTGTTCGATGCGAGCGAGTGGACGGATGCGGCCCCGGCCGTGACCGGCTCGACCGGTTTCACCGACGTCACGTACCACCACTCGCTCGACGGGCGCATCGCCCGCATCGCGTTCGACCGGCCCGAGGTGCGCAACGCGTTCCGCCCGCACACCGTCGACGAGCTGTACCGGGCGCTCGAGGACGCGCGCACGAACCCGCGGATCGGAGTGGTGCTGCTGACCGGCAACGGTCCGAGTGCCAAGGACGGGGGATGGGCGTTCTGCTCGGGCGGCGATCAGCGCATCCGGGGCCGCGACGGGTACCAGTACTCCGCCGACGAGACCGAGGTGGTGCGCGACCCGGCGGCTGCGGCCGTCACGGGGCGACTGCACATCCTCGAGGTGCAGCGGCTCATCCGCTTCATGCCCAAGGTGGTCATCGCGGTCGTGCCAGGCTGGGCCGCCGGCGGAGGCCACTCGCTGCACGTCGTGTGCGACCTCACGATCGCGAGCCGGGAGCACGGCCGCTTCAAGCAGACGGATGCCGATGTCGGCAGCTTCGACGCCGGCTACGGCTCGGCGTACTTCGCACGGCAGATCGGCCAGAAGTTCGCCCGCGAGGTGTTCTTCCTCGCCGAGGAGTACAGCGCCGACCGCGCCTACGAGATGGGCGCGGTGAACCGTGTCGTGCCGCACGCGGAGCTCGAGCGGGAGGCGATCGCGATGGCCCGCACGATCCTGGCGAAGTCGCCCACGGCGATCCGCATGCTGAAGTTCGCGTTCAACGCGGTCGACGACGGCATGGTGGGCCAGCAGGTCTTCGCGGGCGAGGCGACCCGGCTCGCATACGGCACGGACGAGGCCGTCGAGGGGCGCGACGCATTCCTCGAGAAGCGCGACCCCGACTGGGGCCCCTACCCGTGGCACTACTGACGCGGGTGATGCCCGGTCCGGCACCTCGCAGGGGCGCGCGATGAAACCACTCATGCAGGTGTCCGCCACGGATGTGGTGTCGCTCACCGCTGCGCTGCGCCTCGCCCTCGAGGGCGGCCCCGCGGTGTGGCCGGTGCCGCCCGGCGCCGCACGCTCCGCGCATCTCGAGGTGGCCGATGGCGTGGCGCTCGTCGTCGAGACGAGCGGATCGACGGATGCGCCGAAGCGGGTGATGCTCTCGGCCGACGCCCTCCTCGCGAGCGCCGACGCCACCCACGATGCGCTCGGCGGCCCGGCCCAGTGGCTCCTGGCACTGCCCGCGCACTACATCGCCGGCGCCCAGGTGCTGGTGCGTGGCATCGCCGCGGGGACGGAACCCGTGGTGGTCGGCGGTGAGCGCTTCGACGCCGGCGCGTTCGCGGCGGCATCCGCTCGGCTCGCGCCCGACGTGCCCCACTGCACGTCGCTCGTGCCGGTGCAGCTCGCCCGGCTCGTCGAGGGCGCCGAGCGCGACGCCTTCATCGCCGCGGCGCTGCGTTCGTACGACGCGGTGCTCGTCGGCGGCCAGGCCCTCGCCCTCGAGCTCGCACATCGCGCGGCCGAGCTCGGCGTCCGGGTCGTCCGCACCTACGGCTCGAGCGAGACCGCGGGCGGATGCGTCTACGACGGGCGCCCGATCGGCGACACGCGGGTGCGCATCGTCGACGACGCCGTCGAGCTCTCGGGCCCCATGCTCGCCGACGGCTACCTCGGTGAGCCCGAGCGCACTGCCGCGGCGTTCGCCACCGACGAGCGCGGCGTCCGCTGGTATCGCACGGGTGACCTCGGCGAGCTCACCGCCGACGGCGCCCTGCGCATCCGAGGGCGCGCCGACGACGTGCTCATCTCGGGCGGCGTGAAGGTCGCGCTCGGCGAGGTCGAGCGTGCCGTGCGCAGCGCAGCAGGGTTCGGCGAGGCGGTCGTCGTGCGCGCGCCCGACCGGGACTGGGGGGAGCGCCCCGTCGTCATCGCGCCGCCCACGGATGCCGCGAGGTCGTCGGGGGCCCTGGCCGCGCTCGCCGCGGCCACGGACGCGGCGGGGCTCCCTCCGGCGGCCCGCCCGGTGCGGGTGCTGCTCGTCGACCGCGTGCCGCTGCTCAGCTCGGGCAAGCCCGACCGTCGCGCGCTCGAAGTGCTCGCCGTCACGCGCTGACGCGCAGCCCGGCGGGCGACCGAACTAGCATTGCGGTGTGGCACGCCCCAGACCTCAGCGCATCGACCCGGACGACGTGAAGCAGCGCAGCGCCCCCCGTGGCCGCTCGGGCAATCCCGCGAAGGCCGTCGCGGTGCCTCCCAGCGCCCGTCGCGGGCCCGCGACCGCCGCCGAATGGGTCGCGGGAGCGCGGCTGCGCACCCTGCCGCTCGCGATCGCCCCGGTCGCGCTCGGCACGGGGGCCGGCGTCGTGGCGATCGCCGACGGCCCGTGGCATCCGGTGCGCGCCCTGCTCGCGCTCGTCGTCGCCCTCGCCCTCCAGATCGCCGTGAACTACGCGAACGACTACTCCGACGGCGTGCGCGGCACCGACGACCACCGGGTGGGCCCCGCGCGCCTCACCGGCTCGGGCGCCGCGAAGCCCAAGCACGTGCTGGCCGTCGCGCTCGCCTTCTTCGCGCTCGCCGCCGTCGCCGG
>JAPSJU010000211.1 GCA_031178025.1 Agromyces sp.
CCCGCGGCCATGCCGGGGAGCCACCGCTGCTTCTGCTCCTCGGAGCCGTACCTGTGGATGGCGCTCATCGCGAGCGAGCCCTGCACCGACACGAAGGTGCGCCAGCCGCTGTCGGCGGCCTCGAGCTCGAGGCAGACGAGCCCGTAGCTCACGGCGCCCGCGCCCGCGCAGCCGTACCCGTCGAGGTGCATGCCGAGGAATCCGAGCTCGCCCAGCTCGCGCACGAACTCTCGGCGGAAGTGCTTCGCCTCGAAGTCCTCCTCGATCACGGGGAGGATCCGCTCCTGCGCGAAACGACGGGCGCGCTGCTGCCACTCCCGCTCGTCGTCGGTGAGCAGGGCATCGAGCTCGAACACGGCGTCGATGCGCGGGGCGGTGCTGGTCATCTGGGGTCCTCCGGTGGGGTCGCGCGGTCGAGCCAGTCGGCGCCGTCATGCTCGCCGAGCGCCGGCGGCGGGGTGCGATAGGCGGGGGCGGATGCGGCGAGGCGGATCGGATCGGCGATCGAACGGTGCCTCGGCGCCGCCGGGTCGCGTTCGGCGATCTCGACGACGGGGTCGAGTCCGAGCGACTCGGCGAGGGCGATGGCCTCGCCGACGTCGTTGACGAGGCCGGCGGGCACGCCGGCTGCGGTGAGCCGGTCGACCCACTCGGCCGCCGCGACGGGGGCGAGGGCCGCCTCCAGCTCGGCGTGCAGGCGGTCGCGGTGGGCGACGCGAGCCGCGTTCCCGGCGTACCGTTCGTCGGCGGCGAGCTGCGGCACTCCGAGCGTGTCGGCGAGCGCCCGGAACTGGCGATCGTTCCCGACGGCGATCACGAGGTCGCGATCGCGCGCCGGGAACACCGCGTACGGGGCGATGCTCGGATGCCGGTTGCCGAGGCGCTTCGGCGCCGCGCCGGTGGCGAGCGTCGACGCGGCCTGGTTCGTGAGCGCCGAGAGGAGGCTCTGCATGAGGTTCACCTCGACGCGCTGGCCCACGCCGGATCGGTCCCGCGCCCGCAGCGCGAGCAGGATGCCGGCGACCGCGTTCTGCGCCGTGAGCACGTCGACGAGGGCGACACCCGCCTTCGCGGGCTCGCCCTCCGGCTCTCCGGTGATGCTCATGAGCCCGCCGACGGCCTGCACGAGCAGGTCGTAGCCGGCGAGCCCGGCGCCCCCGCTCCGGCCGAATCCCGTGATCGAGCAGTACACGACACCCGGGTTCTCGGCGCGGACGTCGTCGTAGCCGAGCCCGAAGCGATCCATGACGCCCGGCCGGAAGTTCTCGACCACGACGTCCGCCGTCGCGGCCAGCCGGTGCGCCGCCGCGCGCCCCGCGGCATCCGCGAGGTCGATCACCACCGACCGCTTGTTGCGGTTCACGCCGCCGAAGTAGCTCGATCGGCCGGATGCATCGACAGGCGGATGCCAGTGGCGGGTCTCATCGCCGCCCGGAGGCTCGATCTTCACGACGTCGGCGCCGAAGTCGGCGAGCAGCATGGTCGCGTACGGTCCGGCGAGCACGCGCGAGAAATCGGCGACGCGGATGCCGGCCAGCACGCCCTCGTCCATTCCGCCTCCCTCGGCTCGGTCCACCCGCCACCATACCCAGCCGGTCGTGGCCCGTCGGTGTACAGCCCGTCCAGCGAGGACGCTGAATCGGACATCGCGTCCATTCCGGTGCCCGCCGGCCCGGCATAGGCTTGTCGCAGGTGTGCACCGTCGTCGCCGTCCGGCCCGGCAGTCCCAGTGCACCGTCACGACAGAGGAGCCACATGAGCTACGCCGTGGTCAATCCGGCTACCGGAGAGACGATCAAGACCTTTCCGACGATCACCGACGCCGAACTCGACGAGGCGATCGCCGCCGCCGACGCCGCCTACCGCGGCTGGGCCCGCACCGCGAGCGTGCAGGAGCGCGCCGCGTTGATCGGGCGCGTCGCCGACCTGCACCTCGAGCGGCGGCAGGAGCTCGCGGAGATCATCGTGCGCGAGATGGGCAAGCCCGTCGAGCAGGCGCTTGCCGAGGTCGACTTCGCCGCCGACATCTACCGCTTCTACGTGGACAACGCCGAGAGCCTGCTCGCGGACCAGCCGATCGAGCTGCTCGCCGGCTCGGGCAGCGCGGTCATCCGCCGCTCGCCCATCGGCGTGCTGCTGGGCATCATGCCGTGGAACTTCCCGTACTACCAGGTCGCCCGATTCGCCGGACCGAACGTGGTGATCGGCAACACGATCCTCCTCAAGCACGCCGAGCAGTGCCCCGAATCGGCTGCCGCGATCCAGCAGATCTTCACCGACGCCGGCGCCGAGCGCGGCGTGTACGTGAACATCTACGCCTCCCACGACCAGATCGAGCAGGTCATCGCCGATCGGCGCGTGCAGGGCGTCTCGCTCACGGGCTCGGAGCGCGCCGGTGCCGCGGTCGCCGAGATCGCGGGCCGGCACCTGAAGAAGGTGGTGCTCGAGCTCGGCGGATCCGATCCGTTCATCCTCCTCTCGACCGACGACCTCGACGGCGCCGTCCAGGCGGCCGTCGACGCGCGCCTCGACAACAACGGCCAGTCGTGCAACGCGGCGAAGCGCTTCATCGTGATCGATGAGCTCTACCAGCCGTTCCTCGAGCGATTCACGGCGAAGCTCGCCGAGGTCGAGCCCGGAGATCCCACCGCCGAGGGAACGACGCTCGGACCCCTCTCCTCGCTCAAGGCGGCCGAGACCCTCGACGAGCAGGTGCGGCGCGCCGTCGAGCACGGCGCCAGGGTCGTGCGCGGCGGCTCGCGCGACGGCGCGTTCTTCCAGACGACGGTGCTGACGGATGTCGCTCGCGACAATCCCGCGTCGAAGGAGGAGTTCTTCGGCCCCGTCGCCCAGGTCTACCGCGCCACGAGCGAAGCCGAAGCCGTCGAGCTGGCGAACGACATCCCGTTCGGTCTCGGTTCGTACGTCTTCACCACCGACACCGACCAGGCGATGCGCGTGGCCGACCAGATCGAGGCGGGCATGGTCTTCGTGAACGGCGTGCTGATGGACGGCGTCGAGCTGCCCTTCGGCGGCGTGAAGCGCTCGGGCACCGGTCGGGAGATGGGCAGGCTGGGCGCCGACGAGTTCGTCAACAAGAAGCTCATCCGCGTGAGCTGATCGGCGTACGCCGGCCGACTCGCGCACGCACGGCGGAGACCGCCTCGCACCTCCGGGTCCGGGGCGGTCTCGCGCGTCGTGGTCCTGGCACGGCCTCCGGCTGCGCCGCTGCGTCGTTACGCTGGGGGGATGATCCGCAGGCGTGTGGTCGTGTCGGGAACGGTGCAGGGCGTGGGCTTCCGCTACTCGGCCCGGCTCGAGGCCGACCGGCTGGGCGTTTCCGGGTGGGTGCGCAACCGCGACGACGGGACGGTCGAAGCCGAGGTCGAAGGCGATGAGGAATCCGTCGTCGCCCTACTCGACTGGCTCGCCCTCGGCCCGCCCGGTGCGACCGTGCGCGAGCTCCGCGTCGAGGAGCTCGCGGTCAGCGGCGAACCGGGGTTCCGGGTCATCGGCTGAGCCCGCGGGGATCGCGTCCGTGCGGTTGCCGTCCGTATGGGAGCGACGTCCGCGCACGCACAGCGTGAGCATGATCCCGCACGCGACGAGGTAGAACGCGTGCAGGGCCCAGATCGGCCCGGGCGGCAGGCTGAAGACGTAGATCGAGTACACGGCGTTCGCCCCGTTGATCATCACGATGCTCGGCAGGCTGTACGACGAGACGTCGCGTGTGCGCAGCGCCTTGCGCAGCATCGGCAGGTTGCTGATCGCGAAGACCATGGCGGCGACCATTCCGGCGAGGATGGGGACATCCATGCCGCCACGCTAGGGGCGGCGTCCACCCGGTCGCGTCGACCGAATCACCCATCTTCGCGATCGCGCCGGCATGGGTCGAATGATGTAGACGACGGGGATGCGGATGCTCCGTCAGACCAGCCCGTGCTCGTAGGCGTACGCCGTGGCGGCAGCGCGCGACGAGAGGCCGAGCTTGCCGAAGATGTTGCTGAGATGGCGGGCGACGGTCTTCTCGCTCAACGAGAGGCGGCTCGCGATCCCCCGGTTGGTCAAGCCGGTCGAGACCAGCCGCAGCACCTCGACCTCGCGCGCGGTGAGCCGGCTCTGACGCCGGTCGCCGACGATGTGGGCGAGTTCGGCGAGCGCGGGCGC
>JAPSJU010000212.1 GCA_031178025.1 Agromyces sp.
CCCCGCGCCGGCATCCGCGCGTAGAATCGAGGCCATGATCGAACCCGTGCGCGCGAGCATCGCCGACCCCGACACGCCCGGTGGCGGCACCTCCGTCCTCGACCGTGAGCTCGAGAAGCTGCTCGAGGAGGAGGCGATCGAACCGGGCGACCACGAGCGGTTCTCGCACTACGTGAAGAAGGAGCAGATCCTGGAGTCCGCGGTCACCGGGAAGCCGGTGAAGGCGCTGTGCGGGAAGAAGTGGACGCCGGGGCGGGATCCCGAGAAGTTCCCGGTGTGCCCCACATGCAAGGAGATCTACGAGCGGATGAAGGCCGGATAGCTCCGCGACTAGTGGTACGTCGTCGGGATGACCGGCTCGCCGCGTCCGAGACGGAACGCCTCGATCGGAAGCTCCTGCATGACCGCGGCGCGGTGGGCTCGAGCCGCCTCGGTTCCCGCCGGGCCGAGGAAGGCCGGATCCGCCACGCCGTCGGCGACGAGCTGCACCATGAGCGGGCGCAGCTCATCGCCGGGCTCGAACTCGGCCTCGCCATCGGGGCCGTCGCCGAGGAAGACGAGTTCCTCACGCGCCGTGCGAGTGGAGTCGAGCCGACGGGCCGCATTCTTGCGCCCGCCGACGCTGGCCTTCTGCGTCGACGCCTTCGCGACGGCGACCCAGTCGCCGGCGTCGTCCTTCCGCGCGACGAGCTTGTACACCATGCCGGCGGCGGGGAAACCCGAGCCGGTGACGACGGCGGTGCCCACGCCGTACGAATCCACCGGGGCACCCGAGAGCCCGGCGATCGTGAACTCGTCGAGGTCGCTCGTGACGGTGATCTTCGTCTCGACGGCGCCGAGACTGTCGAGCTGCTCACGCACCGCCGCCACGACGGTGGGGAGATCTCCGGAGTCGATGCGCACCGCGCCGAGGCCGGTGCCGGCGACCTGCACCGCACGTTCCACGCCACGGGCGATGTCGTAGGTGTCGACGAGCAGGGTCGTCTTCGGCCCGAAGGACTCGACCTGCGCCCGGAACGCTCCCTCCTCACTGTCGTGCAGCAGGGTGAAGGCATGCGCGGCGGTGCCCATCGTGGGGATGCCCCAGGTGCGGCCGGCCTCCAGGTTCGAGGTCGCGTCGAACCCGGCGATGTACGCCGCCCGCGCCGCGGCGATGGCCGCGCGCTCGCTCGTGCGACGGGAACCCATCTCGGCGATCGGGCGACCGAGGGCCACCGACACCATGCGGGCCGCGGCGCTCGCCACGGAGGAGTCGTAGTTGAGCGTCGAGAGCACGATCGTCTCGAGCAGCACCGCCTCGGCGAACGTCGCCCGGATCGTGAGGAGCGGGGACCCCGGGAAGTACGCCTCGCCCTCGCGGTAGCCCCAGATGTCACCGGAGAACCGGTAGTCGGCGAGCCAGTCGAGGGTCTCGGAGCGCACCACGTCGTGCTCGCGAAGCCACTCGAGCTCGGGTTCCTCGAACCGGAACCGTTCGATGAGCTCGAGCAGGCGTCCGGTGCCCGCGACGATGCCGTACCGGCGTCCGTCGGGCAGGCGGCGGGCGAACGCCTCGAACAGGCTCTCACGGTGGGCGGTGCCGTCGCGCAGCGCGGCATCCACCATCGTGAGCTCGTAGCGGTCGGTGAAGAGCGCAGCAGACCCGGTCACACCGCCAGCCTACTGGTGGCTCGGGCGACGCTGCGGCGGCGGCGGCACCCGGGCGGCGCGGCATCCGACCTCGCCTAAGCTTGGGTGTCGTGACGGATGCACCGATCGGGATCTTCGACTCCGGCGTCGGCGGTCTCACGGTCGCCCGGGCTGTGCGAGACCAGCTGCCGCACGAGTCCATCCTGTACATCGGCGATCTCGAGCATTCCCCGTACGGGCCGAAGAAGATCGCCGACGTCCGCGGGTACGCGCTCGCCGTGCTCGACGACCTCGTCGCCCAGGGCGTGAAGATGCTCGTCATCGCCTGCAACACCGCCTCGGCCGCGATGCTGCGCGACGCCCGCGAGCGGTACGACGTTCCCGTCGTCGAGGTGATCCAGCCGGCCGTGCGCCGGGCAGTGGCGACCACCCGCAACGGTCGTGTCGGCGTCATCGGCACGGCGGGGACGATCGCATCCCGCGCCTACGACGACGCGTTCGCCGCCGCACCGCACCTCGAGCTCTTCTCGGCCGCGTGCCCGCGCTTCGTGGAGTTCGTCGAGCAGGGCGTCACGAGCGGCGACGAACTGCTCGCGGTCGCCGAGCAGTACCTCGCGCCGCTGCGCGACGCGGGCATCGACACGCTCGTGCTGGGCTGCACCCACTACCCCTTCCTGAAGGGCGCGATCTCGTACGTCATGGGCGAGCAGGTGTCGCTCGTGTCGAGCGACGTCGAGACCGCGAACGACGTCTACCGCGTGCTCGTCTCCACCGGCATGGAGCGCCGCTCGTCCGCGCCCGCGACCCACCGCTACGAGGCGACCGGCACGTCGACGAGCGCGTTCCTCGACCTCGCGCACCGACTCATCGCCCCCGAGATCCCGAGCGTCGAGCTCGTCGAGACCGGGGTCCTCACGATTCCCGCCCACGCACGGCTTCGACAGGAGAACGCATGACCGAGGCATCCGACACCGCCCCCGAGGCCATCGTGCGCGCCGACGGGCGCAGCCCTGCCGGCCTGCGTCCCGTGACGATCGAACGCGGCTGGAGCACGCACGCCGAGGGCAGCGCACTCATCTCCTTCGGCAACACGAAGGTGCTCTGCACCGCATCGTTCACGAACGGCGTCCCGCGCTGGATGTCGGGCAAGGGTCGCGGGTGGATCACCGCGGAGTACGCGATGCTGCCGCGGTCGACGAACACCCGCAACGACCGGGAATCCGTGAAGGGTCGCATCGGCGGCCGCACCCACGAGATCAGCCGCCTCATCGGGCGCAGCCTCCGCGCCGTCGTCGACACGAAGGGGCTCGGCGAGAACACCATCCAGATCGATTGCGACGTGCTGCAGGCCGATGGCGGCACGCGCACGGCAGCGATCACGGGCGCCTACGTCGCCCTCGCCGACGCGATCGAGTGGGCGCGCGGGCAGAAGTTCATCGGGCAGAAGGCGAAGCCGCTCATCGACACCGTCTCGGCGGTGTCGGTCGGCATCATCGACGGCACGCCGATGCTCGACCTCGCCTACGTCGAGGACGTCCGCGCCGAGACCGACATGAACGTGGTCGCCACCGGGCGCGGCCTGTTCGTGGAGGTGCAGGGCACCGCCGAGGGCGCCCCGTTCGACCGGCGCGAGCTCGACTCCCTGCTCGACCTGGCGCTGGCGGGAACGGCGCAGCTCACGACGCTGCAGCAGGCCGTGCTCGCCGCGGCAGCCGGGGAGGCGAGCGCGTGAGCCTCGAATTCGTGCTCGCGACGCACAATGCGAAGAAGGTCCGCGAGTTCCAGCGCATCGTCGGCGAGCGGATGCCGGGCGTCGCCGTGCATCCCTATGACGGGCCGCAACCCGTCGAGGACGGCCTGACCTTCGCCGAGAACGCCCTCATCAAGGCGCGTGCGGCGGCCGGGCACACCGGGCGCGTCGCGCTGGCGGACGACTCGGGGATCTGCGTCGACGTGCTGAACGGCATGCCGGGCATCTTCTCCGCCCGATGGGCGGGCCTGTCCGCGGGCGACGAGGCCAACTTCCGGCTCCTGCTGGCGCAGGTCAGCGACATCCGGCGACCGAGACGCGGCGCGGAGTTCCGCTGCGCGATCGCGTTGGTCGTGCCGGAGTCGCTGCTCCCGGGCGGGCACGAGTTCGTCGCGGAGGGTCGCTGGCGCGGTGGCCTCGCGTACGAACCGCGCGGGTCGCACGGGTTCGGCTACGACCCGATCTTCGAGCCGGAGGGCCTGGAGATCACCTCGGCCGAGCTCACCCCCGCCGAGAAGGACGCGCAGAGCCATCGTTCGCGCGCGTTCACCGAGCTGCTGCCCGAGCTCGAACGCGTGGCCGCGCGGCTCGGCTGAGAACGCGACTCATTCCCATCACGCGCCGGGCGGGTCATCCGCGCCTACGCTGGACGTGATGGCACACTCGCACGGTCACACGCACGCCGGCGGAGCGGACGCGAACCGCCTCCGCCTCCGGGTGGCGATCGCCATCATCGGCGTGTTCCTCGTCGTGCAGGTGATCGGCGCGGTGTGGAGCGGGTCGCT
>JAPSJU010000213.1 GCA_031178025.1 Agromyces sp.
GTGTGGCCGACCTCGTGCACGACCACCGCCTTGGCGTTCGGGTCGTCGAACCAGCTGTCGGAGATGCTGTGGGTGAGGTTGATCGCGCCCCAGCCGCCATCGGTCGGCCAGAACTCCGCCGTGCCCGAGTACCACTCGTCGCTCGAGCGCCCGTTCACCTCGTACGCCCACGCGATGTCGAGCGCGACGCCTGCGGCGATCGAGCGGGCGAATGCCTCGATCTCGGCTCGGACGGGGTAGTCCGGCTCCTGCCGGCGCGCTTCCTCGGCGGCATGCGAGGACCGCAGCTCGTCGATGGCCAGCACGGTCGCCGAGAAAGCCGCCGGGGACCCGTCCATGTGCACCCAGCTCGCCCCGTCCTGGTCGATCGCGTGGCGGAGCTGGATGCGCGTGCGGTGGCTCGCGGACGGATGGGCGGCGAGTTCCTGCTCCGCACTCGTGGCGAGGGCGTCGAACAGCTCGTCCTGCGTCGCGATGGCGGCATGCCGGGCCGTGCGCACCTCGCGGCCGGCGTCGTCGAGCGCATCGATCTCGTGGACGCGGCCGTCGCGGGAGTCGACGAGACGCGCGACGTCGGTGTAGCGCTCCCAGGCGGGCGTGCCGAGCTCGGTCGGCGCCGCGTACGCCGGCTCGGGCTCGAGGACGGCCGGACGCGCCTGTGCGATCGTCGAGGCGAGCGCGTCGGCGGCAGCGGACATCGCGGCGATCGCCGCCGGGTCGACGTAGGCGGGATCGGCGACGGCCTCGAGCGTTTCGGACCGGCCCGTCGTTCGCTCGGCGCGTTCGAGAAGGGCGGCGTAGTCGGCGGAGGCGTCGTCGGCGGTCCCGTCGGCAGCGGTGAACTGCGCGTACGCCCGCGCGTACATCCACGTCGAGAACGCCTCGTGGGCGAGGTAGCCGAGGACGAGCGATGCGCAGCCGATGCTGACGATGAGGATCGCGAGCGGCCAGGCCGCCGTGCGGCGGCGCGGACCCGGGCGGTCGATCGTTCCGGTCATCCCAGACTGCTCCTGTCGTGCGGCGACCCCGTGTCGCCGGTCCCACGCTATTGCTCGCGGGGCGCCGGCGCGATCTCGATCCGGTCACGCAGCGTGCCGACGCGGCGGATGCGGCTCAGGCGGTCGCCGGCTCGAGGAGCGCTCGAGCCGTACCCTCGTCGACGATCAGGTCGGTGATGAGGCGCGCGGCGAGCGCGCCGCGGAGGCTGGCGAGCTTCGCCTTGCCCGAGACGACGCAGATGCGACGCGGCGCCCGGCGGAGCACGGCGAAGTCGGGGCCGGTCGCACGTTCGTTCAATCGGATGCCGCGGGTGGATCCGTCGCCCCGGTAGAACACGGTGGCGACGTCCCCGACGGCGCCGTCGCGGCTCAGTGCCTCGTAGTCCTCGCGATCGAGGTAGCCGCCCTGGTAGACGTGGCTCGGTACCTCCGCGAACGGCGAGCCGACGCCGAAGAGTGCGACGTCGAGCCGCGCCTGCAGGTCGAGGAGCCGGCGCGTGCTCCGTTCCTTCCAGAACGCGCGCTTGGTCGCGGGGTCGTCGAAGAACGCGGGCACCGGGAACTGCTGCACGTGGGCGCCGAACGCGTCACCGAAGCGCCGCAGCAGCTCACTGGCGTAGACGATGCCGGTGGTCCGCACGTTCCCGGCGCCGTTCAGCTGCACGATCTCCGTGTTGTGGGTCGCCTTGGGCACCAGGTGCCGGCTCATGGCGCTCATGGTCGAGCCCCACGCGACGCCGATCGCCTGGTTCGAGTCGACGTACTGCCCGAGGATCCGTGCCGCTGACAGGGCGACCCGGTCGAGCCGGTCCACGTCGCTGGCGTGATCGGGCACCGGGACCACATGCGCCCGCACCTCGTGCCGCTCGAGGATGTCCTGCTCGAGGCGGCTCGGCAGGTCCAGGGGCGAATGGATCGAGATCTCCACGAGGCCGCTCGCCCTGGCATGGCTCAGCAGTCGGGA
Source organism: Agromyces sp. (assembly GCA_031178025.1). Lineage (GTDB taxonomy): Bacteria > Actinomycetota > Actinomycetes > Actinomycetales > Microbacteriaceae > Agromyces. Next base: position 1,963 of record JAPSJU010000213.1, read on the forward strand.
CACCGAGGACCGCGAGGTGTGCAGCTCGTGCGCGATGGCCTCCATCGTGAGGTCCTGCATGTAGTACAGGTGGGCTGCTCGAAGCGCGTCCCTCGTCCGCTCGGGCACCGTCGCGTCCTGGCTCCCGCCGGTTCCGCCGTCGACACCGCGCGCCTCGTTCGCCATCACTCCGCCGTCCTTGCACATATGTTCACCCAGCTTGCAACAGCGTGCGCGCGAGTTCACGATGTATTCATCCACACTCGGACTGCCGACGCAAGCCGATCCCTCCACATCGAGAGGACCCCGATGTCTCCGCACCCCTTCCCCATGCGCCGCGAGCAGGGTGACGCCGCGCCCGGTGTCCGGGCCGAGGTCGCTGCGCTCCGCGCACGCCCCACCGCCGACGTGGTCATCATCGGCGGAGGCATCAACGGGATCGCGACGTTCCGGGACCTCGCCTTGCAGGGCGTCGATGTCGTCCTGGTGGAGCGCGACGACTTCGTATCGGGCGCATCGTCGGCGTCGTCGCACATGATCCACGGCGGCATCCGCTACCTGGAGAACGGCGAGTTCCGGCTCGTGCGGGAGTCGGTCGAGGAACGCAACAGCCTCATCCGGATCGCCCCGCACTACGTGAAGCCGCTCGAGACCACCGTGCCGATCTTCTCCGCCTTCTCGGGCATCCTCTCCGCCCCGCTCCGCTTCCTCACCCACCGGCAGGGCAGGCCCACCGAGCGAGGCGCCGTCCTCATCAAGGCGGGGCTCACGATCTACGACGCATTCTCGCGCGACGGCGGCTCGGTGCCTCGCCACCGCTTCCACCGACGTGCTCGATCGCTGGCGGAACTGCCCGACCTGAACCCCGACGTGAAGTACACCGCCACGTACTACGACGCGAGCATGCACGACCCGGAGCGACTGGCGCTCGACGTCCTCTTCGACGGCCTCGCCGCCGGCCGCTCGGCTCGGGCGGTGAATCACATGCCCGCCGTCGGACTCGATGCCGAGGGCGTCCGCGTGCGCGACGCCCTGACGGGGGAGGAGTTCGCCATCGCCGCGCCGGTCATCGTCAACACCTCGGGGCCCTGGACCGACCTCACGAACGAGGACCTCGGCCGGCGGTCGGACTTCATGGGGGGAACGAAGGGTTCGCACATCGTGCTCGACCACCCCGAGCTGCTCGCCGCGACCTCGGGGCGCGAGATCTTCTTCGAGCACGAGGATGGTCGCATCGTGCTCATCTACCCGCTCAAGGGCCGGGTCATGGTCGGCACGACCGACCTCGAGCACGATATGCGCGAGCCGGCGATCTGCACCGAGGAGGAGGTCGACTACTTCTTCGAGCTCGTCGCGCACGTCTTCCCGGGGATCACGGTCGACCGCTCGCAGATCGTGTACCGGTTCTCGGGAGTGCGTCCGCTGCCCAAGCACGACGACACCCAGCCCGGGTTCGTCTCGCGGGACTACCGCATCGAGCGCTCGGATGCCCCGGCTCGCCCCGGCACGACCGTGCTGAGCCTCGTCGGCGGCAAGTGGACGACGTTCCGCGCCCTCGCCGAGCACCTCTCGGGCGAGGTCCTCGACCTCCTCGGACGAGACCGGGTCCGCTCGACGAAGGGCCTCGCGATCGGCGGCGGCGCACGGTACCCCTCGACGGAGGACGCGCGTCGGGTGTGGCTCGTCACGCATGGGGAGGAAGTGGGCCGCGAGCGCGCGGAGCAACTCCTCGAGCGCTATGGCACGCGCGCGGAGGACCTCCTCGCCGAGACCGACAGCGCGGAGGACCTCCCGCTCGTCAACCATGCGGCCTACAGCCGCGGCGAGATCGAGTGGCTGGTGCGCAACGAGCACGTCGTGCACCTGGCCGACCTGGTGTTCCGGCGCACGAGCATCGCCTTCACCGGCACGGCCAGCGTGCCCCTGCTCGAGGAGCTGGCCGGGCTGGCAGGCGGCGTGCTGGGGTGGGACGCGGCTCGCCGGGGTGCCGAGGTACGCGCCACGCGCGAGGTGCTCGCGGAGCGTCACGGCGTCACGCTCGCACAGCCCGAGGCGGCGCTCGCAGGCTGAGCCGCGCGGGGCCTCCGCCCGGGCTGAGCGCAGACCGAGCAGCGCCGTCAGGAGCGGAAGCGCCGAAACTGCACGGATGTGCAGCGGGATCCGCCGCGCCGCGGCATCCGCTGCCGGGAGTTCTCATCGGGGCCGCCCGGCCTGCTGCACTC
>JAPSJU010000214.1 GCA_031178025.1 Agromyces sp.
TGATCCCGGGCGGCGGCTCGTACTGCGCGATGATGGTGCCTCGACCCGGGTGATTGCGCCAGCGGGTCGCACGGAGCAGGACGGCGAGCACTGCGGCGAGCGCTGCGGCCGCCCCGGCGAACGCGCCGGCCATCGCTGCTCCCGACGACGTGAAGGAGTCGTCCCGCGGCTCGAAGGTGTCGGGGGCGAACCCCGTCGCGATCGTGAGGTTCTCGTAGGGCTCGAGTCCGAGCGCCTCGGCTCGGACGGTCGTCTCGGCGCCGCCGTCCTCGGTGTCCAGGGCGTCGCAGGGAAGGGTCGCTCCCATCCAGCCCTGGTAGCAGGCGACGGCTCCCGTGAAGCCGGCGGCGACGTCGGGCGTCATCCGCAACTCGGCCGTCACGCGTCCGAAGGGCTGCGCCCACCCCGTTCCGTTCACGTCCCAGTAGAACTCGTCGATGTCGGCGTCGTCGGGTTCGTGCGTGACGTTGTGCTGGCGATAGCGGATGACGTAGCTCTGCTCGCCGTGCACGAAGTCGTCGGCTCGCACCGTGACGAGGAGGAACTCGCCCGCCTCGTCCTCCTCGACCTCGAAGGGGCGAGGCGTGCCGGCGGCATCCGTCACCGAGTCGACCCGGAGGTCGACCGGATGTCCGTCGTAGTGAAGCGGGATCGCTCGGCGGATGCCCCGGTTCTGGTCGAACTCGGGGAAGACGGCGACGAGGGTCTCGGTCGTCGAGAGCACCGATCGCCTCGCGTCATCGCGCCCGAGCTCGTACACCGCGTCGAAGGAGGCGAACGTGAAGTCGTCGACGCCGGTCCGCACGTCGCCGATCGCGGCGAACCCGGCGGTGGGGGCGGCATCCGTCGTCGTCGCCCCGCGCGGCGAGGCGGCCGCGGCCCCGGCGAGGGCCACCGGTCCGGCGGAGAGCGCGGCCGCCGCGACCAACGAGGCGATGACGAAGCGGAGCGGTCGACGCGGCATGCCCCAACGGTAGCGCTCCTCGGGCTTCGGACACTCCCCCGTTTCTGGAGGTACCCGGCGGTCGCGATACGGCAGGGGGTATGTGGGCGCGAAGGAGTATCCTGTACTCGTGATCGACGACATCAAGAAGCGCGCCCTGCACCGCACGAAGATCATCGAGGGCCAGTTGCGCGGCATCGAGAAGATGATCGAGAACGAGGACTACTGCGTCGACATCATCACGCTCTCGCTGGCCGTGCAGAAGTCGCTCGGCTCCCTCAACAAGCTCCTGGTCGAGAACCACCTGCGCACCCACGTGACCGACATGTACGAGGCCGGAGGCGAGCCGCGCGACGCAGCGGTGACGGAGCTCCTGCGCATCTTCGAGCTCTCGAACAATCGCGGGTAGCCCGGCCGTGCCGCAGATCGAGCTCGTCACCGGGGACATCACCGCCGAGCGAGTCGACGCGATCGTCAATGCGGCCAACTCGAGCCTGCTCGGCGGCGGGGGTGTCGACGGCGCCATCCACCGCGCGGGCGGACCGGCGATCCTCGAGGAGTGCCGTCGCCTGCGAGCGACGAGCCTCCCCGATGGGCTACCCACGGGCGAGGCCGTCGCGACGGGGGCGGGCCGGCTGGACGCCACCTGGGTCGTCCACACCGTCGGCCCCGTCTGGCCCGGGCCGGGCCCCGAGGCCGATGCGCGCCGCCGGCTGCTCGAGGCGGCGTACCGCAACTCGCTCGCCCTCGCCGCGCGCCTCGGAGCGACGACCGTCGCCGTGCCCGCGATCTCGGCGGGCGTCTACGGGTGGCCCGCGGACGACGCCGCGGCCGTCGCGCTCTCCACGACCGCCGGGGCGGATGCGACTCCCGGGGTCGTGCGGTTCGTGCTCTTCTCACCGCGCATGCATCACGAGTTCACCCGGGCGGCTGAGCGGCTCGGCATCGCGATCCGGTGACCCGCGGGCTCACGTTCCCGGCGCCGTGAGCGCGAGCCACTCGTCGAGTTCGCTCGGCTGGTCGGTGATGATGCCGTCGACGCCGAGCGCACTCACCTCCTGCCAGCGCTCGTGGCTGTTGAGGGTGTAGCAGAGCACGGCGATGCCCGCCTCGTGCAACGCGTCCAGGGCGCCCGGAACAGCCGTCACCGAGTCGGCGGTCGTGCCGAACGCGATCACTCCGAGCCGCTCGGCGAGCGCCACCGGTTCGGCGGGCAGCTCCCGGATGAGCATGATGCGCGGCGTCGTGGGCGAGACCTGCTGCAGCGCGAACAGGGTCTCCAGGCTGAAGCTCTGCAGGACGACCCGCTCCCGCAGCCCCCGCATCTCGATGAGGTCGACCACGGTGCGCACCTCGTCCCGGTCCCAGTCGGCCTTGAGCTCCACGAGTGCCTGGGCGGTGTCCCGGCGGGTGAGCTCATCGAGGAACTCCTCGAGCGTCGGCATCCGCTCACCCGCGTAGTCGGGGCCGTACCATCCGCCCACGTCGAGCGCGCGGAGCTCGTGGAGGTCGAGCTCGGCGACGGACCGGGCATCGCCGGTGACCCGTTCGAGGTCGACGTCGTGGAAGAGCACGGGCACGCCGTCGCGACTCAGCCGCACGTCGGTCTCGACGAAGTCGAGCCTGTCCATGGCGAGCTCGAGCGACGGCATCGTGTTCTCGGGCGCCTCGGCGCGGTCACCTCGATGGCCGACGATGACGGCCGCCTCCCCCGGCATCCGCAGCGCACCGAAGACGTCGACCGCGGACGCGGTCGTGGGCGTCGCGGCCAGCCAGAGCCCGCCGGCGAGGCCGGTCGTGCCCATCATCGCGAGGAGGATCCGGACGCCCCGCCTCGGCGGCGCGAACCGGTCCCTGTCGCGGAGGCCGGCCGTGGACGGAAGGGAGGCGAGCGGGGTCGTCGAGTCTCTCGCGCCGAGGGGACGGGTCACGGGGCCGGGCCTTTCCACCGCCCGCGCCTCGTTGCGCCACGGTGCCCGCCACTCTAGCGCAGCCCGTTACTGTTTCGTTATCTCACGCGACGGTTGCGGCGTCGGGAACTCAGTCGAGCACTCGATGGGGATGCTCGGCGGAGCGGTGCTGGAACTCGAGGATGGCCGGGTTCCGGACCCTGCCTTCGGCGATCTCGATGGCGCGGTCGATCGTCTCGGATGCGGCCCACGCCTCGCTCCCCTCCATGACCGTGCGGAGGAAGGGCATCAGCGCCTCGCTGATCTCCCAGGTCGCCGAGTTCCACAGGAGCGACGGGCTGTGGTCGACGGCGTAGTAGTTGGTGGCGTTCCCCACGGTGAGCATCGGCTCGCTGAAGGAGGTGGGGCGCGCCCACTCGAATCCCATCCCGGCATCGACGGAGACATCGACGATGAGGCTGCCCGCCCGGAACGCCTCGAGGTCCTCGGTGCGGAGGTAGGTCAGGGGCGCGTTCGGGTCCTGCAGCGTGCAGTTCACCACGATGTCGTGCCCGGCGAGGAACGGCGCGAGCGGCACGGGACCGGCCTCGGTGTTGACGGTGCTTCCGAACGGGGCGTCGGCGTCGTGCTCGAACCGGATGATGTCGACCGACGGGATCGGCGAGCCCACCGCGGCGGTGTCCCGGTTGGTGAGCACCCGCACGTCGTGCACGCCGTGGGCGTTCAGGGCGGTCACGGCCCCGCGCGCAGTGGCCCCGAACCCGATGACGACGGCGCTGAGGCGCCGCCCGTAGTCCCCGGTGGAGCCGCACAACTGCATCGCGTGCAGTACGGAGCAGTATCCGGCGAGCTCGTTGTTCTTGTGGAAGACGTGCAGCCCGAACCCGCCACCGGCCGTCCAGTGGTTCATCGCCTCCCACGCGATGAGGGTGAGGCCCTTGTCGATGGCGATCTGGGTCATCGCGCGGTCCTGCACGCAATGCGGCCACCCCCACAGCACCTGGCCGTCACGCAGCTCGGCGAGGTCCGACGCCTGGGGTTTCGGCAGCAGCACGACGTCCGACCGCTCGATCACCTCGTCGCGGGTGGCGAGGGCCACCCACTCCTCGAGCTCGGCGTCTGACACCCCGAACCTCGCCCCGTACCCGCGCTCGAGCGTCATTCGTCCGCGAAGGTCGGCATCGATCCGTTCGAAGTGCGCCGGATGCAACGGCAGCCGCTTCTCGTCGGGCTTGCTCGAGTGCGCCAGCACACCGAGGCGCAGCAATGGCGGTGCGAGGTTCGACATGGCTGACTTCCCGTCTGGGG
>JAPSJU010000017.1 GCA_031178025.1 Agromyces sp.
ACGACCGGGAACCGGTCGCGTCCTGCGGCGGACGAGAAGGGGTCGTGTCCACGCCCGCCGACGGCTTCCCATCCCCAATAGCAGAAGAGCGCCCGGAAGCGCTTGCCACCGCTGAGAAACCGCCTTGAGATGCTGTCAAGGGGCTCCAGGTCGGATCCGATCGAACGGAGAATAGAGGTACGTTCTTCGAGGAACTCCTCGATGCGCGATTGCACCAGATCGACCAGTCGGGAAGCGTGGGCCACCCGCCTAGCCTAGCGAGGCGGGGCGAGGCTAGAATGGCATCGGATGCGTCGATCCCGAGCCTGAGGGGAATGAGATGCCGCTTTCAGAGCAGGAGCAACGTCTTCTCGAGGAGATGGAGCGCAACCTCTACCGCAATGACGCTGACTTCGTCCATGCGGTGGGAGGCGTTCATGGTCGGCGACCCGACTATCGCTCCATCGTGCTCGGCGTGCTGCTCGCCGTCGCCGGTGTCGGCGCGCTCATCGCGGGCGTCGCACTGCAATTGCTGGTCGTCGGCATCGTCGGTTTCGCGCTGATGTTCGCCGGCGTGCTGATCGCGATCACGCCGAGCAAGCGGACGGCCGCCACCGCTCCCGCCGAACCCGCCGTCTCCCGCAACCGCGCTCGCTCGGGAGGCGGGTTCATGGACCGCCTGAACGACCGCTGGGATCGTCGCCAGGAGGGTCGCGACTAAACCCTCCACTTCCCACCACTTCGACGGGTCGATCTTCGGATCGGCCCGTTTCGTCGTTTCCGGGAGCCTCCCGCGTTCCGACACGCACGTCTGAGCCGTCCTGCCCGGCGCCCGGCCATCCCCTCGGCCCATTCCGGCGGTCCCGTCGGGTTCCCGCTGTGTCGATGGAGGCACACGACCGCGGATGGCGCGCGAATCTCCTCCACTCCGCTCCACCTCCGTGCTCGCCCGGAATTCCGGGCGAAGTTGTCGACGAATCTCGGCAATGAAGCGCGGTTGTCATTGATTGGTGGAGGATAGTGGAGTAAAGTGGGGTTACCTGGATTCTGGCCGGAGGAAAGGGGGTGGTGCGGTGTTCCTCGGGACCTACGAGCCGAAGCTCGACGAGAAGGGTCGCGTCATCCTTCCGGCGAAGTTCCGAGAGGAGCTCTCGAACGGGCTCGTGCTCACGCGCGGTCAGGAACGCTGCATCTACGTGTTCAGCGCTCGAGAGTTCGAGGACATGAGCGAGAAGATCCGCCAGGCCCCGGTCACCAGCAAGCAAGCGCGCGACTACATGCGCGTCTTCCTGTCGGGGGCGTCCGCGGAGACTCCCGACAAGCAGCACCGCGTCACCATTCCCGCCACGCTCCGCAGCTACGCGGGCCTCGACCGCGACCTCACGGTCATCGGAACAGGCAGTCGAGTGGAGATCTGGGACGCAACGGCGTGGCAGACGTACCTCGCCGAGCAGGAGGCAGCCTTCGCGAACACGGCGGAGGAGGTGATTCCGGGACTCTTCTGACCCGGGCTGCGACTCCCAGCCGTCTGCGCCTGATGCACTTCCCCGCACCAGGACGAACGGATGGGGATCGGAACCCGGGACCAGTCCCGCACACATCATGGACATCGAACGCATTCACACCCCCGTCATGCTCGAGCGCACGATCGAGCTGCTCGCGCCGGCGATCGACGGCGACGACGCGGTGCTCGTCGACGCCACCCTCGGCATGGGCGGCCACGCGCGGGCGCTGCTCGAACGCTTCCCGAAGCTCACCGTGATCGGACTCGACCGGGACACCGACGCACTCGCCATCGCGCGGGAGCGCCTCGCACCGTTCGGGTCGCGAGCCCGCTTCGTGCACACGGTGTACGACGGCATCGCGGAGGCGGTTCGCTCGGAGGGCTTCGACGACGTGCACGGGGTGCTCTTCGACCTCGGCGTCTCCTCACTCCAGCTCGACCGTGCGGAGCGCGGCTTCGCCTACTCGAAGGATGCCCCGCTCGACATGCGCATGGACCCGACGAGCGGCCGCACCGCCGCCGACGTCATCGCGGAGTCCAGCGAAACGGAGCTCCGCCGCATCTTCCACGAGTTCGGCGAGGAGAAGCTCGGTGCTCGATACGCGAAGGCGATCGTGCGCGCCCGCGCCGAGGCGCCGATCACGCGATCCGCCCAACTCGTGGCGATCATCACCGCCGCGACGCCCGTGGTCGTGCAGCGTCAGGGGCACCCGGCGAAGCGCGTGTTCCAAGCGCTTCGCATCGAGGTGAACGAGGAGCTGTCGGTGCTCGCCCGCGCCATGCCCGCGGCCCTCGGCACGCTCACCCTCGGCGGGCGCATCGTCGTGCTCGCCTACCAGTCGCTCGAGGACCGGATCGTGAAACGCGTCCTCCAGTCCGCCGCGAGCTCCTCAGCCCCCGCAGGCCTTCCCATGGAGCTTCCGGAGCATCGCCCGCAGTTCAAGCTCCTCGTCCGGGGGGCCGAGCTCGCGAGCGAAGCAGAGCAGGCGGAGAACCCGCGTGCGAAACCGGTGCGACTGCGCGCCGCCGAACGCGTGAGGACGCCGTCATGACCGCACTGCCGGCACACATCGCACCCGCACCACGGAGGACGGACCCGGCTCCGCCGCAGCGCCGCCTGCGCCCCGCTCCCGAGCCCGGTGCGCCGCGTCGGAAGCCCCGGCTGGCATACGCGGTCATCGCCCTCGGCGGCGTCGCCGTCATCGGCGTGGCGCAGCTCCTGCTCTCGATCGCCGTGGCGCAGGGCGCGTACGAGATCGACGCGTTCCAGCTGCAGCGCGCCGAGCTCGCCCGGGAGGAGCAGACGCTCGCGGAAGACCTCGAGCGCGTCGAGTCCCCGCAGTACCTCGCGATGAACGCCGAGGCACTCGGGATGGTTCCCAACGCCGACCCCGTCTACCTCCGGCTCTCCGATGGCGCAGTGCTCGGAGAGCCGACGCCCGCGACGGGCGACGGCGCCGCATCGGGGCCGCTCGTGCCGAATGCCCTGCTCGACGGCGTGCCGCCGGTGACCGCGGGCGGGTCGGAGCAGACTCCCGATATGGGACCGGGGCAGGAGGGCGTTGGCGAGGCGCTCGCCGCCGCACCGCCCGCCGCGCCTCCGGTGAGCGACGGCCTTCCGACGCCTGCCACGCACTGACGCTGAAGGGGAAGGACCGCATGAATCGCCATCCGATGCGCCGGATCCTGCTCGCGGCCGTCGTCCTCGTCGTGCTCGTGGGGGTCTTCGTCGTCCGACTCGTGGACATCCAGGTCGTCCGCGCCGCGGAGTTGAGCCAGGCTGGGGAGGCGGTCCGCTCGAGGTCGGCCACGGTGTACGGTGCTCGCGGCGACATCGTCGACGCGAACGGCACCGTGCTCGCGGGCACCGTGATGCGATACGACATCGCGCTGTCGCCGAAGAACGCGATCGCCGGGCCGGTGATGCGGAAGGCGCCCGACCCGGCCGACCCCGCGAAGACCATCGACGTCGAGGTGCCGCTCGAGCAGTCGGCGGCCGAACTGGCGGCGGTGCTCGGCCTCACCGGCGAGCAGGTGAAGGCGATCATCGACGCCGCGATCGCGGAGAATCCCCAGGACGACTTCGAGTACGTCGCGAAGCTGGTCGACACCACGACCTACGAGAAGGTCAGGGAACTCCGCATCCCATGGGTCGTGCCGTACGAGCACCCCAGTCGGCTCTATCCGAACGGCGCGGTCGCGGGCAACCTGCTCGGCTTCGTCCGCGCCGACGACGGCGAACCGCTCGCCGGCATCGAACTCGCCGAGGACCGATGCCTCGCCGGGGAGGACGGCGAGATCACCTTCCAGCACAGCCTCCAGGACTGGGTGCCGATCCCCGGTACGGAGATCGTCAACACCCAGGTGAGGGACGGCGGCACGCTCCACCTCACGATCGACGCCGACCTGCAGTGGATGGTGCAGCGCGTCGCCGAGGCGCAGGTGCAGGCGGTCGGCGCGGACTGGGCCACGGTCACCGTCATGGAGGCGAAGACCGGCCGGCTGCTCGCCGTCGCGGACGTGCCGACGATCGACCCGAACGACCCGACGGCGATCGACGAGGCCGATCGCGGCTCCCGTTCGTTCACCGCGCCGTTCGAGCCCGGCTCGACCTTCAAGGCGATCACCGCGGCATCCGTCGTCGACGCCGGCGCCGCCGATCCGTTCAGCCAGGTGATGGCCGACTACCGGTACACCCCGCCGAACGGCGCCGACGTGAACGACAGCTTCTTCCACGAACCGACCCCCTACACGCTCACGGGCGTGCTCATCGACTCGTCGAACACCGGCATGTCGATGTTCGGCGAGCGGCTCACCGATCAGCAGCGGTTCGAGTACATGCAGCGGTTCGGCCTCGGAGCGAAGACCGAGGTCGGGTTCCCCGGCGAGGAGCCGGGCGACCTGCACGGCGGCCCCGACGCGTGGGACAACCAGACGAAGTACGCCACGATGTTCGGCCAGGGCCTCACGACGACCGCGGTGCAGATCGCGAGCGCATACCAGGCGATCGCGAACGACGGCGTGCGGATGCCGGTGAGCCTCGTCGAGGGCTGCACGCGTGACGACGGCGAGTGGAGCCGGGTCGAGCCCACGGGCACGCGCGTCCTCTCCGAAGCGGCGGCGAACCAGACGAGCCAGATGCTCGAGGCGGTCTACGAGCAGGGGTGGCTCGCGGACCAGTGGAACATCCCCGGGTACCGGGTCGCCGCCAAGACCGGCACCGCGCAGGTGCCGGACGGGAACGGCGGCTACCTGAGCGGCTATCTCGTGTCGGTGTCGGGCTTCGCGCCGGCCGACGACCCGGAGTTCGTCGTTTCGGTGAGCATCATGAATCCCGTTAAGATGAATTCGTCCGCGGCATCCGCTCCCGTCTTCCAAGAGGTCATGAGCCAGGTGCTGAAGAAGTATCGGACCGTTCCGTCCGGCGCTCCAGCGCCCGAGCTGCCAGCCACCTGGTGAGAAAGTTGGGTTCGTGACCGGATCGCCTCCCGCGGCACTCCGGCCGCAGCATCCGAGCCCTCGATCGCTCCGCGGCCTCGCGGCGGCCTTCGGACTCGAGGTGCGCGGCGACCTCGACGACCGCGAACTGACGGGTGTCGTGCTCAACTCGGCAGCAGTGCGCCCGGGTGATCTGTACGTCGGCGTTCCCGGGCGCAACGCCCACGGAGCCGAGTACGCCGCGGCAGCGCGCGACGGCGGGGCGGTCGCGGTGCTGACGGATGCCGCCGGAGCGGACCTCGCCGAGCGTGCGGGCCTTCCCGTCCTCGTGGCGCCGGACGCCCGTGCCGCGCTCGGCCACGTCGCGGCGTGGATCCATCGCACCGCCGAGAACCCGGCGACGCTCTTCGCCGTCACCGGCACGAACGGCAAGACGAGCGTCGTGCACCTGCTCTACGGGATCCTCCGCCAGCTCGGCGTGGTCGCCGGCCTCACCTCGACGGCTGAGCGGCGCATCGGCGACGAGGTCGTGCCGAGCTCCCTGACGACGCCCGAGGCGAGCGAGCTCCACGCACTGCTCGCGCGCATGCGCGAGGTCGAGGTGCGCGCCGTCGGCGTCGAGGTCTCCGCCCAGGCCCTGACGCGGCACCGGGTCGACGGCATCGTCTTCGACGTGGTGGGCTTCACCAACCTCACCCACGACCACCTCGACGACTACGGATCGCTCGACGACTACTTCCGGGCGAAGCGCGAGCTCTTCCAGCCCGATCGCGCACGACGAGGCGTCGTGACGGTCGACTCCGAGTGGGGTCAGCGGCTCGCCGTGGAGTCCCGCATCCCGGTGACGACGCTCACCACCCGTCGTGACGTCGAGGCGGACTGGCGCCTCACCGTGCGCGACGAGAGCGCCACGCACACGGCCTTCCTGCTCGAGGGCACCGAAGGGCGACGCATCGAGACCCGCGTCCCCCTGCTCGGCTGGTACATGGCCGCGAACGCAGCGCTCGCGATCATCATGCTCGTCGAGGCGGGCCACGACCTGCACCGGATCGCCGAGGTGCTCGATCGCGACGGCGGCATCGACGCGTACATCCCGGGTCGCGCCGAGCGCATCTCGGGGGAGCGCGGACCGCTCGTGTACATCGACTACGGCCACAGCCCCGACGCCTTCCTGCAGACCCTCGGTGCGATCCGGCGCATCACGAGCGGCAGGCTCATCATGCTCTTCGGCGCCGACGGCGATCGGGACACGACCAAGCGCGCCGACATGGGGGCGATCGCCGCGACCGGCGCGGACGTCGTCATCGTGACCGACTTCCACCCGCGCTTCGAGGACCCCGCGGCGATCCGCGCGGCACTGATCGCGGGGGCCCGGGCAGCGGTGCCCGACCGAGAGATCCACGAGATCCCCGACCCGAGGGCGGCGTTCCGGGCCGCGCTCGAGCTCGCGGGCGAGGGCGATGCGATCCTCTACGCCGGCCCCGGCCACGAGGACTACCACGAGGTGAAGGGCGTGAAGATCCCGTACTCAGCCAGGGACGATGCGAGCGCGGCACTGCGAGAAGCGGGCTGGGCCGAATGATCGCCCTCACCCTCGCCGAGATCGCCTCGGCCGTCGACGGCGTGCTGCAGCTCGGGTCGACGGATGCCTCGCCCGAGACGATCGTCGACGGCGCCGTCACGACGGATTCGCGCGAGATCGGGCCAGGAGACGTCTTCTTCGCCAAGCGCGGCGAGTTCGACGACGGGCACCGGTTCGCCCCCGCCGCCGCGGCACAGGGGGCGGCGCTGCTCGTCGTCGAGCACGCACTCGACCTCGATGTTCCGCAGGTCGTCGTCGCCGACACCGTCGAGGCGCTCGGCGCGCTCGCGACCTCCGTGGTCGCGCGCGTACGGTCGCTGGGAAGGCTCCGCATCGTGGGCGTCACCGGCTCCAACGGCAAGACCACCACGAAGAACCTGCTCCGCGCCGTGCTCGAACGCGTGGGTCCGACGGTCGCGGCGCGCGCCTCGTTCAACAACGAGGTCGGGGCGCCGATCACGATGCTCGAGCTCACCGAGGACACCCGCTACCTGGTGGCCGAGATGGGCGCTTCCGCCGTCGGCGAGATCGCACGACTCGTGCGCATGGCGCGGCCCGACATCGGCATCGTGCTGAAGGTCGGCCTCGCGCACGCGGGCGAGTTCGGCGGTATCGAGCAGACGGTGCGCGCGAAGTCGGAGATGGTCACCGACCTGCTCGCGAGCGACGTGGCCGTGCTCAATGCCGATGATCCGCGCGTCGCCCCGATGGCGGAGCTCACGGCGGCCCGCGTCGTCCGCTTCGGCCTCGGTGCCGACGCCGACGTGCGCGCCACCGACCTCGTGGCGCACGCGCGCGGCACCGAGTTCACCGTCGTGCTCGCGAGCGGCGAGACCGCCCGCGTGCACTTCGGCGTGCTGGGCGAGCATCACGTCATGAACGCACTCGCGGCGATCGCGGCATCCGTCGAACTCGGCGTCGACCTGCCGCAGATCGTCGAGGCGCTCGAGGGCGTCACCCTCGCCGAGCGGTGGCGGATGCAGCTCATGGGCGGCCGCGACGGCATCACGGTCATCAACGACGCCTACAACGCGAGCCCCGACTCGATGGCCGCCGCGTTGAAGACGCTCGCGCAGATCCAGGCCCCCGGCACGCGCACCATCGCCGTGCTCGGCGAGATGAGCGAGCTCGGCGAGTTCTCGGGCGAGGAGCACGACCGCATCGGGCTGCTCGCCGTCCGGCTCGGCATCTCCCAGCTCGTGGTGGTCGGCGAAGGTGCGCGTCGCCTGCACATCACGGCGATCAACGAGGGCTCGTGGGACGGCGAGTCCGCCTACGTCGAGACCGCCGATGAGGCGTTCGAGCTCGTGACATCCGCTGTGCGACCCGGTGACACGGTGCTCGTGAAATCGTCGAACGCGGCGGGTCTGCGTCACCTCGGCGACCGACTGGGAGAATGGTTCGCGTGAGAGCACTGCTGACCGCCGGGGCGTTGTCGCTCGCCTTCACGCTGTTCCTGACCCCGCTGTTCATCCGGCTCTTCACCCGGCTCGGCTGGGGCCAGTTCATCCGCGACGACGGCCCGAAGAGTCACCACGTCAAGCGCGGCACGCCCACCATGGGCGGGATCATCTTCATCCTCGGCACGCTCTTCGGCTACTTCGTGGCGACGCTGCTCGTGTCGAACGAGCCGCCGACGGCTTCGGGACTGCTGGTGCTGCTCATGATGGTCGGGCTCGGGGCGGTCGGTTTCGTCGACGACTTCCTGAAGACGCGCAAGAAGCAGAGCCTCGGCCTCGGCGGGTGGGCGAAGGTCGCGGGTCAGGTCATCGTCGCCGCCGTCTTCGCGCTGCTCGCACTGCAGTTCCCGAACGAGCGCAACGTCACGCCCGCCAACACCTCGATCTCGTTCATCCGGGACCTCCCGCTCGACTTCATGGTGTTCGGCACCGTCATCGGCGTCGCCCTCTACGTCGTGTGGATCTGCCTCATCACGGTCGGGGCCTCGAACGGCGTGAACGTCACCGACGGCCTGGACGGGCTGGCGGCCGGCTCATCGATCCTCGCGATCGGGTCGTTCGTCATCATCGGCTTCTGGCAGTTCAACCAGTCCTGCGCGAGCGAGAACCTCAACCCCGACGACTTCTACCGCTGCTACGAGGTGCGCGATCCGCTCGACCTCGCGATCGTCTCGACCGCGATCGTGGGCGGGCTCATCGGCTTCCTCTGGTGGAACACCAATCCGGCGAGGATCTACATGGGCGACACCGGATCGCTCGCGCTCGGCGGCGCCCTCGCGGCGCTGGCCATCGTGAGCCACACGGAGCTGCTCATCCTGCTGATCGGCGGGCTCTTCGTCGTCGAGACGGGGTCGGTGATCGTGCAGCGGGCCTACTTCAAGCTCACCGGCGGCAAGCGCATCTTCCTGATGAGTCCGATCCACCATCACTTCGAGCTGAAGGGGTGGGCCGAGATCACGATCGTCGTGCGGTTCTGGATCATCGCCGGCCTCTTCGTCGCGGCGGGCGTCGGCAGCTTCTACTTCGAATGGCTGCAACGGTGACGCAGGCGGAGTCCGCGTCCGCACGCGGACGCCTCGACACGCTGACGAGCTGGAACGCCGACTGGCGCAACCTGCGGGTCGCGGTGCTCGGCGTGGGCGTCACCGGGTTCGCCGTCGCGGACACGCTCACGGAGCTGGGCGCACAGGTGCTCGTCCTCGCGCCCGAGGTCGATGACGACCGCGCGCGCATCCTCGAGGTCATCGGTGCGACGCTCGTGCGGCATCCGCTCGACGCGGTGCCCACGGAGCTGGAGGGATTCGCCCCCGAGCTCGTCGTCGCATCGCCGGGATTCCATCCCGACCACCCGGTGCTCGACTGGGCGGCGGCGAACTCGGTCGAGGTGTGGGGCGACATCGAGCTCGCCTGGCGGGTTCGCGACAAGGTCAATGCCGCGGAGTGGATCCTCGTGACGGGGACGAACGGCAAGACGACGACGGTGCAGCTGACCGCGACCCTCCTCGCCGCCCACGGCGTGCGGGCGGCGCCGTGCGGGAACATCGGGGTGCCGGTGCTCGACGCGGTGCGCGACCCGGGCGGCTTCGACGTGCTCGTGGTCGAGCTCTCGAGCTACCAGCTCCACCACCTGCGGACGGCCGGGCCCGGCGCCCTGCACCCGTGGGCGAGCGTCTGCCTGAACCTGGCCGACGACCACCTCGACTGGCATGGCTCGGCCGAGGCGTATCGCGCTGCCAAGGCCACCGTGTACGCGAACACCAAGGTCGCGTGCGTCTACAACCGCGCCGACGAGGCGACGATGCGCATGGTCGAGGACGCCGAGGTCGAGGAGGGCGCGCGCGCGATCGGCTTCGGGCTCGACGTACCGGGTCCGAGTGACCTCGGCGTCGTCGACGGCATCCTCTGCGACCGCGCCTTCCTCGATGAACGTCGCACGTCCGCGCTCGAGATCACGACCGTGGACGAGCTCGCACGGCGCGGGCTCGCCGCGCCGCACGTCGTCGCGAACATCCTGGCCGCGTCCGCCCTCGCTCGCTCCTACGGCGTGCCGGTCGGCGTCATCCACGACGCGCTGGACACGTTCCGGCTCGACGCCCACCGGATCGAGACGGTGGCGGAGGCCGGGGGCATCCGCTGGATCGACGACTCCAAGGCGACGAATCCGCATGCCGCCGAGGCGTCGCTCCGTGCGTTCGACAGGGTCGTGTGGATCGTCGGCGGCCTCCTGAAGGGGGTCGATGCGGACGCGCTCGTCGCCGCCCACGTCGCGCGCCTCCGCGCCGCGATCGTCATCGGCGCCGACCGTGCGGCACTCGTCGAGGCGTTCCGCCGACACGCCCCGGACCTGCCTCTCTTCGAGGTGATCGCGGCGGACACTGAAACGGTGATGCCCGAGGCGGTCGCCCTGGCCGCCGGCATCGCCGAGGCGGGTGATTCGGTGCTGCTCGCCCCGGCGGCCGCGTCGATGGACCAGTTCACCGACTACGCGGACCGGGGCCGGCGGTTCCATGAGGCGGTCAGAGCAAGGCTGGGGGGTGAGGCGGATGGCGACACCACCGCCCCGCCCGAGCCGAGCGGTGAAGGCTGACGTCGCGGGCGTCTCCGCCGCCCGTATCCGACTCGGCCGCGTTTTCCGCGTCGAGTCCAAGGACTACTACCTCCTGCTCGGCACGACGGTCTTCCTCGTCGTGTTCGGCCTCGTCATGGTGCTCTCCTCGTCCTCCGTCGAGTCGAACCTGGAGGATGGCGGCTTCTTCGTGCAGGCGATGCGCCAGGGCGTCTTCGCGATGCTCGGAATCCCGGTGATGCTCATCGCCAGCCGGATGCCCGAGCGGCTCTGGATGCGACTCGCCTGGCCGCTCCTCATCGTCTCGTGCCTGCTGCAGGTGCTCGTCGTCGCGACGCCCCTCGGCATCGAGGTCGGCGGCAACACCAACTGGCTCGCGCTCGGACCGGTGCAGTTCCAGCCGTCGGAGCTCATCAAGGTCGCGCTCGTGATCTGGCTCGGCCTGATCGTCACGAAGAAGCAGTCGCTGCTCGGCGACTTCGTGCACGGGATCCTGCCGATCCTCCTCGTCGGCGGGGGAGCCATCGGGCTCGTCCTGCTCGGCGGGGACCTCGGCACGGTGATGGTGATGGCGAGCATGCTCGTCGGGGCACTGTTCCTCATCGGCGTGCGCATCCGCCTGCTGCTTCCGCCGCTCGTGCTCGGTGCGGCGCTCTTCGCCCTCGTCGCGATCTCGAGTCAGAGTCGGATGCGCCGCATCACGGCGTTCCTGCAGGAGAACTGCTCCGAGATCGACATGGCGGACTGCTGGCAGATCCAGCACGGCCGGTTCGCACTCGCGAACGGCGGCGTCTTCGGCGTCGGGCTCGGTAACTCCGCGGCGAAATGGTCGTGGCTTCCCGCAGCGGACAACGACTTCATCTTCGCGATCATCGGCGAGGAGCTCGGGCTCGTCGGCGCGATCGTCGTGATCGGCCTCTTCGTCGTGCTCGCGGTCGCGTTCGGGCGGGTGCTCCGGGCGGCGCTCACGCCGTTCGCCCGAGCGGTCACGGCGGCGGGGCTCGTCTGGGTCGTCGGCCAGGCGTGTGTCAATATCGGTGTCGTGCTCGGTGTCTTCCCCGTCCTCGGCGTCCCACTGCCGCTCGTCTCCGCCGGCGGTACGGCCCTGCTCACGACCCTCTTCGCGATCGGTGTCGTGCTCTCCGTCTCGCGCGACCCCGAAGCCGCGTTGCACGCCGCCACCCGGGCGGACGTGCGTGGCAGGGCACGGGCGATGGAGCGAGCCGGCCGATGACGGTGCACCTCCTCGCCGGCGGTGGCACCGCCGGTCACGTCAACCCCCTGCTGGCCGTCGCCGACCGCCTCCGCGAACGGAACCCCGACGACACCGTGCTCGTGCTCGGGACCGCGGAGGGCCTCGAAGCGCGCCTCGTTCCCGCGCGCGGGTACGAGCTCCTCACGATCCCGAAGGTGCCCTTCCCGCGGCGCCCGAACCGGGCGGCGCTCGCGTTCCCCGGCCGATTCCGCGCGTCGGTCGCCGACGTCCGGGCGATCGTGGACGATCGCGGTGTCGACGTGGTGGTCGGATTCGGCGGCTACGTCTCGACCCCGGCCTACCTGGCTGCGCGGAGGCTCCGCATCCCCGTCGTGATCCATGAGGCGAACGCGAAGCCGGGGCTCGCGAATCGCCTGGGCGCTCGATGGGCGAGTGCGGTGGGCGTCGCCTTCCGCGGGACACCGCTTCCGGGGGCCGTCCCGGTCGGGATGCCCCTGCGCCGCGAGATCGAGGCGCTCGACCGTGGCGCACGGCGAGCCGAGGCGGCCGAGTTCTTCGACCTCGACGCCGGCCGGCCCGTGCTGCTCGCGACCGGTGGATCCCTCGGCGCCCGTCGCATCAACGCGACGATGGTGGCGAGCGCCGAAGCGCTCGTGGGCGCCGGGTGGCAGGTGCTGCACATCACCGGGGCGAACTCCGAGGTGTCCGACCCCG
The DNA here is from genome assembly GCA_031178025.1 of Agromyces sp. Taxonomy (GTDB): domain Bacteria; phylum Actinomycetota; class Actinomycetes; order Actinomycetales; family Microbacteriaceae; genus Agromyces. The sequence continues at coordinate 12,460 of JAPSJU010000017.1, forward strand.
GCCTCCCGGGCTATCGGATGGTGCCGTACGTCGATCGGATGGACCTCGCGCTCGCCATCGCCGATCTCGCCGTGTCTCGGGCCGGCGCCGCAACGGTCAGCGAGCTCGCGGCCCTCGGCATCCCGGCCGTGTACGTTCCGTACCCGGTCGGCAACGGGGAGCAGCGGTTCAACGCGGCGGACGTCGTCGAGGCCGGCGGCGGCATCCTCGTCGACGACGCCGCGTTCCTGCCCGCGTGGATCCGGGCCGAACTGGTGCCGCTGCTCGCGGACCGCGGGCGAGTGGCGGCGATGGCGGACGCCGCAGCATCTGCCGGACATCGCGACGGCACCGACCGGATGATCGCACTCATCGACGCCGCGCTCGGCGGGGGAGTCCGGGACCGCGCGCACAACGCGTAACGTTGAGGGAGCGGATGCCGAGGCATCCGCCGACCGACCATCGGCGTGTCCACGTGTCACGTCGACGTCGACCGCCGCACCACCGCTCGTCCGACCTGCTCCGAGGGAAGAACCGCCGCCCGTGACCATCAAGCCCGACCTCACCGCCCCGATCCCCGCCGAGCTCGGCGCCGTGCACTTCGTCGGCATCGGGGGATCCGGCATGAGCGGCATCGCACGGCTCTTCATCGGCGCCGGGCACCGCGTGACCGGATCCGATGCGCGCGACTCCGACACCGTCGCGGCGCTCCGCGCCCTCGGGGCGGAGATCGCGATCGGGCACGACGCCGCGAACGTGGGCGATGCGGATACCGTCGTCGTGACGGGCGCGCTCTGGCAGGACAATCCCGAGTACCGGCTCGCGCTCGACCGGGGTCTTCCCGTGCTGCATCGCTCGCAGGCCCTCGCGTGGCTCATCTCGGGGCAGCGCCTCGTCTCGGTCGCAGGCGCGCACGGCAAGACCACGTCGACCGGCATGATCATCACGGGCCTGCTGTCGCTCGGAGCGGACCCCAGCTTCGTGAACGGCGGCGTCATCGAGGAGCTCGGGGTGAGCTCGGCGGCGGGCGACGGCGAGCTGTTCGTGGTGGAGGCCGACGAATCCGACGGCTCGTTCCTGCTCTACGACACCTCGGTCGCGCTCATCACGAACGTCGACCCCGACCACCTCGACCACTACGGATCGCTCGAGGCGTTCGAGCAGGCGTTCGTCGACTTCGCCGACCGCGCTCGCGAGCTGGTCGTGATCTCCTCCGACGACCCGGGCGCCGTGCGCGTGTCGCAACGGCTCTCGCACGGGAAGGTCGTGACGTTCGGCGAAGCGGAGGACGCGACGGTCCGGGTGCACTCGATCGAGACCGAGGGACCGGTCTCGTTCGCCGTCACGTTCGAGGGCGAGGAGTACGCCGCGCGCCTGCGGATCCCCGGCCGGCACAACGCGATCAACGCGGCCGGCGCGTTCGCGGTGCTCGTCGGCCTGGGCTTCGAGCCGGCCGCATCGCTCGCCGGCATCGCGAGGTTCGCCGGCACCGGACGCCGCTTCGAGCTGCACGGCACCGTCGGCGGGGTGAGCGTCTACGACGACTACGCGCACCACCCGACCGAGGTCGCGGCGGCGCTGTCCGCGGCGCGCACCGTGGTGGGCTCGGGACGGATCATCGCCGTGCACCAGCCTCACCTCTACAGCCGAACCCGACTGTTCGCGAAGGAGTTCGCCGAGGTGCTCGAGCGCTATGCCGACGAGACCGTCGTGCTCGACGTGTACGGCGCCCGCGAGGACCCGGAGCCCGGCGTGACCGGCGCCCTCGTCAGTGAACGCTTCACCGATCCCTCGCGGGTCGCCTTCGTGCCCGACTGGCAGGAGGCCGCCGACCACACCGCTCGCATCGCCCGCGAGGGCGACTTCGTCATCACGCTGGGGTGCGGCGACGTCTACCGCATCGTCCCGCAGCTGCTCGGCTCGCTCGAACGGGAGCGCGGATGAGGGTGCGCACCGCGTGAAGCGGCCGCAGGGCTTCGACCGGCCGCCGGCGCCTGAGGCCGCCGGGCGCACCTCAGCTCGTCGCCTCAGCCAGTCACGGCCGCGGGCGGATGCGTCGTCGCGGCCGGAGCGGGAGGGTGAGCGCGACTCGACCGAGCCGATCCCGGTCGTCGCGCGTGCCGTGAGCGTCACGCCCGAGGGGGCACCGCGTCACGACGGGGTCGCGGGAGCCGACGATCCGGCGGCGGGCTCGTTCACGGGCACGGAGGAGGTCACGGGCGCCCCGCCCGCGGGCGACGACGCCTCGCCGGAGCGTCCGCTCGATGGGCGCGCCGCCCGACGCGCCCTCGCGGCGGCGGTGCGAGAGCGGCGGCGCTACGAGCGCCAGGAGGTTCGCCGATTCACCAGGCGCTCCCGTCGCCGTCGCATCGCGTGGACCGTCGTGGCGGGGGCGATCGTCGGTCTCGTCGCGGTCGTCGTGATCGGCGCCTACTCGCCGCTCATGGCGCTGCGCGACGTGCGGATCGAGGGCGCGTCGCGGGTCCCGTCCGCGGAGGTGCAGGCGGCATTCGCGAACGTCATGGGAACGCCGCTGCCGCTCATCGATTCCGCCGACGTGCACGATGCGCTCTCGGCCTTCCCGCTGATCGAGACGTATTCGACCGAGACGGTCCCGCCGGGCACGCTCGTCGTCCGCATCGTCGAGCGCACGCCGGTGGGGGTCGTCGACACCGGGGAGGGGCTCGAGCTGGTCGACGCCGCAGGCGTCGTGATCGAACGCCCGGAGACGCGGCCGGAGGGGCAGCCGCTCATCGACGTGGAGGGCGGCGTCGCCGCCGAGGGCTTCCGCGCGATCGCCGCCGTGGTGCGCAGCGTGCCGCCCGACGTGCGGGCACAGCTGATCGGCGCCACTGCGGCGACCACCGACGACGTGCGCCTCGAGCTCGTCGGCGGAGCGAGCGTGGTGTGGGGGAGCGCGGAGGAGTCGGCCCTGAAGGCGGACGTGCTCGCGACGCTCATGCGGGCGGCGCCGCCCGACACCGTCACGCTCTACGACGTCTCGGCACCGCTGAGCCCCGTCACCGAGTGACGAGCGACGCTCCGGTGAGCCTCCCGCGCGACTGAAGGGTCGTGGCGATTCGCGACACGCGGGCGTGGCGAGACGGACGCGGACCCTCGGCCGCCTACCTTCGAATCAGGAATTGCATACTCAGCATAACTTTAACCTTCGACTAGAGGTTCAGGGTTCAGAGTTCGCACGGAAGGCCGGTCATGTCGACAAACCAGAACTACCTCGCCGTCATCAAGGTCGTCGGCATCGGCGGTGGCGGTGTCAACGCCGTCAACCGCATGATCGAGCTCGGCCTGCGTGGGGTCGAGTTCATCGCGATCAACACCGACGCCCAGGCACTGCTCATGTCGGATGCCGACGTGAAGCTCGACGTCGGGCGAGACCTCACCCGCGGTCTCGGAGCCGGCGCCGACCCCGAGGTCGGCCGCCGTGCCGCCGAGGATCACGCCGAGGAGATCGAGGAGGCGCTCGCGGGGGCCGACATGGTCTTCGTCACCGCGGGCGAAGGCGGCGGCACCGGAACCGGCGGCGCGCCCGTGGTCGCCCGGATCGCGAAGTCGATCGGTGCGCTCACGATCGGCGTCGTCACGAAGCCGTTCGGCTTCGAGGGCAAGCGCCGCCAGACCCAGGCCGAGCAGGGCGTGGCGAGGCTGAAGGAGGAGGTCGACACCCTCATCGTCGTGCCGAACGATCGGCTGCTCGAGATCAGCGATCGCGGCATCTCGATGCTCGAGGCGTTCGCCACGGCCGACCAGGTGCTCCTCGCGGGCGTGCAGGGCATCACCGACCTCATCACGACGCCCGGCCTCATCAACCTCGACTTCGCCGACGTCAAGTCGGTCATGCAGGGTGCGGGATCCGCGCTCATGGGCATCGGCTCGTCGCGGGGTGCCGACCGTGCGATCAAGGCGGCCGAACTCGCGGTCGCGAGTCCGCTGCTCGAGGCATCGATCGACGGGGCGCACGGCGTACTGCTCTCGATCCAGGGCGGCTCGAACCTCGGCATCTTCGAGATCAACGACGCCGCCCGACTCGTGCAGGAGGCGGTGCATCCCGAGGCCAACATCATCTTCGGCGCGGTCATCGACGACACCCTCGGCGATGAGGTGCGCGTCACCGTCATCGCCGCGGGCTTCGACGGTGGAGAGCCGAACGTGAAGTCCCAGCCCGTCGAGGCGCGCCGCCCCAACTTCGCCGCCGCCGCCGTCGGCGCGTCGGTCGGCGCCGGTGCGGGCCTCGGAGGGGACGCGCCCGACGGGATCGGGGAGATCGACATCAACGAGCTCGTCGAGACCGCCAACTGGGGTGACGCCTCTCCGGCCGCGGCCGACCAGATCGTCTCGGACCCGGCGTTCGACGATGGGGACGACGACCTCGACATCCCCGACTTCCTGAAGTGACGCCGACCAGGTCGACCGGAGGAGGACGCGGATGAGCGTCCTCGCCGATCGGCTCGCCGCGGTACAGGGGAGCGTCGCGGATGCCGCGCGCGACGCCGGGCGTCATCCGAGCGAGATCACGACCATCGTGGTCGCCAAGTTCCAGCCCGCCGCGCTGGTGGCCGAGCTCGCCGCCCTCGGCGTCCGCGACATCGGGGAGAACCGTCACCAGGAGGCGCAGGC
>JAPSJU010000018.1 GCA_031178025.1 Agromyces sp.
GACGAGACCGCTGCGTCGTTCACTGCCGCGACCTCGTCGATCAGGATCCGCGCCGCCACGGCAGGCATCGCGACCTCGGCGGCCACCGCGAGCGCGCTGAGCTGCGGGTCGCTGAGTCCCTCGCCGAAGAACGCCAGCCGCAGTCCCTCGCGGCTTGGACTGTCGACCCGGACGGATGCCGCGGTGCCGCTGCCGGTCCGCGTCAGGTCCATCCACGGCCCGAAGTCGATCGCCGCATGCACGGCGGCGTCGAGGTGACCGCCGTCCTCCAGGAGCACGCCCTCCGAGTCGACGAGCGCGATGCCGTGGCCGACGCTCGACGTGAGGTGCCGGAGCAGATCCGGCAATCCGTCCGCGTGGTACTCGATCGACTGCGCGACCTTGCGCACGTATCGCAGGGTGAGCGCGTCCCGGGCCTCGAGCAGCTGCCAGCAGGCCTTCGCGAGTGCCATCGGCCTGTCCGCGTGCAGCAGCGTGAGTCGCAGCCGTTCCGCCAGGGCTCGGGTGCCGGGGCCGAACGCGTCAGCGGCAGGCACGGCGAGGGCTCGGAAGCCGCGGTCCCGCGTGCGCCGGACGAGCGCATCCTGCTGCCACGGCGTCTCGGGCGGCGCGGTGATCAGGATCGCGAGGCGGTCCTCGCCCGTCGATGGCAACTCCGCCTCGGTGGATTCGACGACCACGTCGGTCCACGCCGCATCGGCCGGCCCGGCGATGAGACGGAGGCCGCCGTTCTCCGGATGGGCGAGGAGCGCGCCCAGCCGCAGTTGCTCGCTCATGGCACCTCGTCCAGCCCGGCCAGTCCGTATGCGGAGGGAGCGACGTGCCGGGTCCGCTCGGGACGTCCGGTCCACCAGGCGGGCGCGGGAAGCTCGATGACCGCGACGTTCCGCGCCATGGTGAGTTCGGTCGCCTCGAGGATGTCGCGCGACACGGCATCGAGCACCACGATGATCGAGGGCGCGGATGCCTCGAGCCGTCCATCGGTCATGAAGGCGAGGGTCTCCGAGCGCACGATCAACCGGTGCACCTGGCCCTCGGCGCCGCGGAACTGCACGGCCGTGACGTGTGCGTCCCGTGCATCCGGGTCGACGGCTCCGATGCGGCCCTGACCGAGGAGACGGCCGCCGATGGCGTCGGCGAGTTCGGGGAGGGGAGCCGCGGCCGCGGCGTCGAACGCGGCGCCCAGTTCGAGCGCTCGTGCCGCGTTCCCGATGATGGAATGCTCGAGCAGGTCGCCGACCGTGAAGCCGGCGAACACCGTGCCGCCCGTGCCGCCGGCCTGGATCGTCGCCGCACGGATGACCCGTTCGATGTCCGGTGGACGATCGGTCTGCACGAGCATGACGCCGCCGGCACCGGTATCGCAGGCGGCGATGACGCCGGGGACCCCATCGACGAGCAGTGACATCTGGTCGAGGCCGGGAACCGCCCGGCCGGTGAGATCGGCATCCACGATGGTGCGGGTGCCTGCGAACAGGAACGGCGTCAGCCCGTTGAGGCCGCCGCCCTCGAGCGAGCAGACCACGGGCACGTCGTGACCGAGCCAGCGCTCCGCCGCCTCGACGAGGCGCGCGAACGGCGCGTCGCCGGGCAGGCGCTCGCCGAGCAGCATCGTGGATCCGACGAACGCGGCCCCGAGGCACGGCAGTGAAGGATCGAGTTCATCGACGTCGTACAGTTCGATGGGCCAGGCGCCGGCATCCGCGAGCACCAGCTCGAGCATGGTGGGCGTACCTCCGCCGCCCGAGCCGAGCAGCGAGAACCCCCGTGCCAGCGCGCCCAGCTGTCCGCGCTCGAGAGTCCTCGCCATCCCGCAAGCCTAGGCGCGCGTCTCCACCGGTACGAACTCCTCCGTCAAGCCGAAGGCGGAGGGGCCGAATGCCGCGAGCGCCCCGGGGGTGCGCATCATCTCGGGTGTCGAGATGCCGAGCACGCGGACGCGCTGCCCGTAGCGGAGGCCCTCCGTGGTGATCGGCTCGGCGGACTCGTGGTCGACGACGCAGATCAGGTCCGGGACGATCGCCACGACGCGGCCGCCCCGGCGGGCGATCAGGTTCTCGTTCTGGAAGGAGATCTCGAACGTCTCGCCGTTCGCAGGATCGAGCGGGGAGATGACCGCGCGGCCCTTCGCGAACCCGTCCGTCGTGCGCCGCTCGACGTCGGTCACCTTGCCGACGAAGAGGTCGCGCACGTGCGAATAGAGCGTGGGCGCCAGCGTGTCGGCGATGGCGTCGAAGGGTGAGCGGTGCGCTTCGCGAGCGAGCCGGATGGCACGACCGAGGGCGAGCGCCATCGACATCGTGCGCGGCACGGCGGTGCGCCGCACGTCGGCGCCGCTCATCGCGTACTCGGCGATGTGTCCGACGCCGCCCAGCCGGATGGTGATGCCGCGCGCGAGCCATTCCATCTGGCGGTCGTCGTCCCCGGTGTCGATGATCACCCGCTCGCCCCGCTCACCCGCCAGGGCGAGCGGGGAGCCGTGCACGCCGTACACCGCGAACGTCTCCATCGAGAGCTCGGGGAAGGCGCGTCCCATGCCGTCGGCGTCGACGACCGGGAGGCCGGTCTCCGCGGCGACGACGAGGGGGATCATCGAGTTGATGCCGCCGCACTCGATCGGCATCGTCGCATCTGCCCGCCTGCCCAGGTGCGCCTCGAGCGTGCGCAGAGCCAGCGTCGGCTCCGTGCCGGCCGGGATCTTCTCGATCATCACCGTGGGTGCGCCCATCTGGGCGGTCGGGATGACGAAGAGGTCGTCGGCCAGCTCGTCCGGGTCGAGGACGGTGATCGATCGTTCTCCGAGCACCCGCTCGACGAGCATCTTGCCGATGTACGGATCGCCGCCGCCCCCCGTGCCGAGCAGGGTGGCCCCGCGGGCGAGGTCGGGGAGGTCGCCCGCGGTCAGCTGCCAGCTCATGCGGCGGTCTCGCCCAGCGCAGCGGTGGTCGGCGTGTCGTGCAGCTCGACGGCGCCGTCGTAGCGGTGCGCCGGGATGTCGTAGCCGAAGTACCCCGGTCCCACCATGGCGAGCGCGTCGGGCGAGTGCCAGCGCTCGTCGCTCGGCGCGCTGATGATCCGTACCCGCTGTCCGTAGCGGAGCCCTTCGGTGGTGATGGGCTCACCCGAGTCGTGCTCGAGCACCATGATGAGGTCGGGGGTGGTCGCGAGCGTCCGTCCGGCCGCCTCCGCGATGAGGTGCTCGTTCTGGAACGACAGGGTGACGGCGCCATCCGTGCCCTCGACGCGGGCACTGCCGCGCGCGAAGCCGGTCGTCGTCGCGCGCTGGACGTCGACGACCTTCCCGGCGAAGAGCTCCCGGCCGCCGAGCAACTGCACCGTGCGTTGCACCGGGTCCGCCTTCTCGTGACGCGCCCCGGTGATCGTCCGTCCGATCTCGATGCAGCGTGAGAGCGAGGCCGGAACCAGCGCCTCGCGCGCCTGCGCGCCGGACATCGGGAATCCCGAGATCATGACGGAGCATCCCATCTCGACGCAGGCGACGCGGGCGATGCGTTCCGTCCAGCTGTTGTCGACGGTCTGCAGCACTCCGGTGTTGCCCTTCTCGTCGCTGAACGCCAGCGGCGACGCCGTCACGCCGTACAACGTCGGCAGCACCATCTGCAGCTCCGGGAAGGCGCGTCCCATCCCGTCGGCGTCGAGCAGGGGCAGTCCGAGCGCCGCGGCAGCGGCGACGGGGATGGTCGAGTTCACCCCGCCCACCTCGGCGCAGGCGATGTGCGTGACGGGACGGCCGAGGTAGGCGCCGAGTGCGTGCACCGGGGCGACGACCTCGTCGAGGCTCGGAAGCTTCTCGACCATCACCGTCGGCGCGCCCATCATGGCGACGGTCAGTACGACGGCGTCGTCGGGCACCTCGGCGAGGGTGACGACGGTCACGTCGCCGTGCCGGCGAAGCGCCTCCGTCGCGAGCAGGGCGCCGATGTACGGATCTCCGCCGCCGCCGGTGCCGAGCACTGCGGCGCCTCGAGCGAGGTCTGGGATCTGCCCTGCGGTGATCGTCCAGCTCATCTCACGCCCCCATGTCCAGGTCGCCCACGGCCTTCACGCGGATGCGCGTGGCGTTCCCGGGAAGGTATGGGATGGGCACCTCGTCGAAGTCGACGATGGCGACCGACTGCGGAGCGGCGCCCGCGGCGATCGCCTTGTCGACCGCTTCGGCACGCACCTCGGCGAGCGCGTGCTCGCGGCGGCCGGGTTCGATGGCGTAGACCTTGTCGATCTCGCCCCCCACCTGTGCGATGGAGGCGCCGATGGCGTTGGCGACGGCGTAGTTCTCGGGTCGGTGCACCTGCCCGAAGAGCGGCAGTTCCTCCGGCAGCAGGATCGATCCGCCGCCCACCGCGACGACGGGAATGGGCTCGGGGGAGGTGCGCATGCGGTCGACCGCCTCGGCCACCCGCTCGGCGATCCGGTCGAGTACCCGCTGCACGAGTGCGGGATCGAGGTGCGCCACCTTCGAGGCATCGCCGACGTCGGCGCGACCGGCCGCCACCGCGATGTCCGTCGCCGTGAGGGTCGAGCCGCCGAAGACCAGGGCCTCGGTGGTGAGCCGGTATCCGACGGAGTCGGGGCCGACCTCACCGGTCTCGACGTCGACGATGCTTCCCCCTCCGATGCCGATCGAGAGGACGTCGGGCATGCGGAAGTTGGTCCTCACGCCCGCGACCTTGACCTCGTTGGACGTCTCGCGGGGAAATCCGTTGATGAGCAGGCCGATGTCCGCCGTCGTTCCGCCGACGTCGACGACGGCGCACGTCTCGAGCCCGCTCGTCAGTGCCGCCCCACGCATCGAGTTCGTCGGTCCCGAGGCGAACGTGGCCACGGGATAGAGGCGGACGTAGTCCTCGTCCATCAGGGTGCCGTCGTTCTGGCTGAGGAAGATGGGTGCCTCGATGCCCTGCCTGCGCACGGCCGCGGTGAGGCCGTCCACGATCTCCGAAGCGAGCTCCCGCAGCGCCGCGTTGATGATCGTGGCGTTCTCCCGCTCGAGCAGGCCGATGCGGCCGATCTCGTGCGAGAGCGAGATCGCGACGTCGGGCCCGAGCTCCTCGGCGAGGATGCGGGCGGCTTCGACCTCCAGGTCGTGGTTCACCGGGCTGAACACCGCAGAGATCGCGACGGAACGGATGCCGCCGGCCTTCATGTCCGCTGCGTGCGCGCGCAGTTCGTCGGGATCGAGCGGCGAGATCGGTCGACCGTCGAACTCGTAACCGCCGTGGGCGAGGTAGCTCTTCGCACTGATCGCCTCGACGAGCGCCTCCGGCCAGTCGATGAGCGGGGGCAGCGCCTTGGTGGCGGGCAGGCCGAGGCGCAGCGCCGCGGTCGGCGCCAGGCGCTTCGCCTGCACGAGCGCGTTGATGAAGTGCGTCGTGCCGATCATGACCGCCTCGATGTCGGCGCCGGCGAAGTCGTGCCCCGATCTGAGATCCTCGATCGCGTGGACGATGCCGCTCGTGACGTCCGGGGTGGTCGAGTGCTTCACGCCCGCGAGGACGCGCGTCCCCTCCATGAGCACTGCGTCGGTGTTGGTGCCGCCGACGTCGATACCGATATGCATGCTTCTCGCCTTCTGGTGGTGCGTGGTGCGTGGTGCCGGGTGCGTGGTGCAGGGTTGCCGACGAGGTCAGGCCGCGACGGGTGCTTCGCTCTGCTCGGGCTGGACGGTGCGGGCCGAGCCGACGCCCCGCACCCATCCGAGCTTGCCGGCGATGATGTACAGCGCCATCGACACGATGAGGGAGAGCACCGGCGGGATGCCCCAGGTCACGAAGTACCCGACGAGGGCGGATGCGAGCCAGATCACGATGGTCGCCGGCACGATGCGAGGCGCCGTCGCCGGGAGTCGTCCTGATTCGCGGGTGGCCTCGAGTTCGCCCCTCCAGCGCTTCACGACGAAGTACTCCGCCACCATGATCCCCGCGATCGGGGGGAATGCGACGCCGAGGATGATGAGGAACTCGGTGAACTGCCCGAGGATGCCGGCGGCCGCGAGGATCGAACCCACCACGCCGAGCACGATCGTGGTCGTGACGCGGTGCAGGTTGCGGTTGAAGGCCGTGGAGATGAAGTTGACGAGACCGAGCGTGGAGGAGTAGAGGTTCCAGTCGTTGATCTTCAGCGTGCCGGTGATCACGATGATGAGTCCGACGAACCCGATCGACGACGTGACGATCGCGACGATGTTGCCGGATGCCGCGGCGTGCGCGAGCAGTACCCCGGCGAGGCCGATCACGAACTCGCCGAGGCTGACGCCCACGACGGTCTGCTTGATCACGTCGGCCCTCGAGCGATTGAACCGGGTCATGTCGGCGGTGATGATCGCTCCGACGATGAGGCCGCCGGCGACGATGCCGGTGCCGGCCCACACGCTCATCGTGGGGCCCGGCGCGGGGCCGGTCAGGAGCTCGCCGAGGTCGTGCTTGGTGAGCTCGCTGATGATCGACCAGCCGACGAGGATCAGGAAGAGCGGCACCGTGATGTTGGCGAGCCACTGCATGCCCTTGAAGCCGAACGCGACGATCGCGGTGACGGCGAGGCCGAAGATGAGGCTCCATGCCCAGGCGGGCATGACCCCGGGCATCAGCGCGTCGAGGGATTCGGCGGAGATCGCGCTCTGGATGCCGAACCAGCCGATCAGGCTGATGCCGATCGCGAGGCCGACGAGGGACGCACCGACCTCCCCGAAGCCGGTCCATCGCGCGAGGAGGGCCGTGTTCAGCCCCTCCTTCTGCCCGATGATCCCGACGACGCACATGATCACCTCGAGGATGATGGAACCGAAGAGCAGGGCGAGGAACGCCTCTCCGAAGGTCATGCTGTACCCGAGGGTCGCGCCGAGGAGGAACTGCGAGAGCGCCGAGACCTGGCCGAAGCGCTGCACGGCGATGCCGAACCATGGCTTCTGCGCGTCAGGGGTGACACGGGTGAGGGCGAAGTCGTCTGCGTGAGCCAATCGAGCCATGAGCGTCCTTCTGGGGTCGGGGGAGCGGATTCGACCACGTTAATGGTGACGGTCGATCAGGCACATGTGCAGAGTGCCCTGATCGGAAGATTCGCCCAGCGCATTGCACATTCGATGCGGCTGGAAGCCCGATCAGGACGGCAGTACCGTTGAGCATGGCTCAGGATCGCGTTCCCGACACCTGGCAGTACGGGCGAGCGTACGAGCGGTACGTGGGCCGCTGGAGTCGCGAGGTCGCGCCGTCGTTCGTGGACTGGCTCGCAGTGCCGGCTCGGCGACGCTGGCTCGACGTGGGCTGCGGAACCGGCGCCCTGTGCGACGCGATCCTCTCCGCCGCTGCGCCAGTGTCGGTGGACGGGGTCGAGCCGTCGCCCGGCTTCCTCGAGACCGCGGTCGACCGTATCGGAGGACGGGTCACCTTCCACCGTGGGGATGCGTCCGCGCTGCCGATCGACGACCATTCCATGGACGCCGTGGTCTCCGGCCTCGTGCTCAACTTCGTTCCCGACGTGGATGTCGCCCTCGCGGAGATGAGGCGCGTCGCGCTCGTGGGCGGCGTCGTCGGCGCCTACGTCTGGGACTACGCGGAGCGCATGGAGCTCATGCGGTGGTTCTGGGATGCGGCCGTCGATGTCGACCCGGGCGCGGCCGAGTACGACGAAGGCACGCGGTTCCCCCTCTGCACGCCCGATGCGCTGACCGACCGGTTCCTCGCCGCGGGTCTCACCGCCGTCGAGACGACCGGCATCGAGATTCCCACCGGGTTCGCCGATTTCGACGACTACTGGTCGCCGTTCCTCGGCGGACAGGGGGCGGCGCCGGCGTACCTGATGTCGCTCGACGAGGAGACGCGTGCCCGTGTGCGCGCGCTGCTCGAGGAGCGCCTGCCGACGGCATCCGACGGCTCGATCTCGCTCATCGCACGAGCGTGGGCGGTGCGCGGCATCACCCGCGAATGACGGATGCCCCGCCCGACTCGCGTCCGACGGGGCACCCCGAGCCGCAGCTAGGCCGCAGGCTCGGCGTCGCGCTTCGGCAGCGTCCAGCCGGGGCGCACGTAGTGGCACGTGTAGCCGTTCGGGTACCGCTCCAGGTAGTCCTGGTGCTCGGGCTCGGCCTCCCAGAAGTCGCCGACGGGCGTGACCTCGGTCGTCGCGGGTCCGGGCCAGAGTCCCGACGCGTCGACGTCGGCGATCGTCTCGTGGGCGATGACCTCCTGCTCCTCCGTCGTCGGGAAGATCGCCGAGCGGTAGCTCATCCCGATGTCGTTGCCCTGGCGGTTCCTCGTCGAGGGATCGTGGATCTGGAAGAAGAACTCGAGCAGCTCTCGGTACGAGACCTGCGCCGGATCGAAGACGATCTCGATCGCCTCGGCATGGCTGCCGTGGTTCCGATACGTCGCGTTCGCGACGTCGCCGCCCGAATAGCCGACCCGCGTCGAGACGATGCCCGGACGCGCGCGGATCAGGTCCTGCATGCCCCAGAAGCAGCCGCCGGCGAGGACGGCCGTCTCGGTTCCGGGGGACGTGGTGATGGCGCCGGGGGTGGTCATGAGTTCTCCTTGGCAGTGGTGGCAGCGGTGGTCGTCGTGTCGAAGAGTGAACGGAAGCGGCCGTAGCCCTGCGCCTCGAGTTCGGCGACGGGGATGAACCGCAGCGCCGCCGAGTTCATGCAGTAGCGGAGTCCGCCGGCCTCCGCCGGACCGTCGTCGAAGACGTGTCCGAGATGGCTGTCCGCACCGCTCGAGCGCACCTCGACGCGCTTCATGAAGAGGGAGCGGTCGACCCGTTCGACGACGGCTCCGGGTTCGATCGGCTTCGTGAAGCTCGGCCAGCCCGAGCGGCTGTCGTACTTGTCCGTCGAGGCGAACAGCGGCTGACCCGACACGATGTCGACGTAGATGCCGACCTCGTGGCTGTTCCAGTACTGATTGCGGAACGCCGGCTCGGTGCCGTCCTCCTGGGTCACCGCATACTGCTGCGGCGTGAGGCGAGCGAGCGCCTCGGGAGTCCTGCGGTAGTCGTCTGACACGTCATGCTCCTTCCGACGCCGCTGGCTGCGACGTCCGACGCCGCGCCGACGGTTCGGGGCTGGTGGCGTCACCAGAGGAAACCGGCGACCGCCCCGGGCTGTTCCGCGCGAAGGGTCGTTCCGCTGTGACTTGCCTGTGAACCGGCGCGACGTGAGCGATCGTCAAGAGCTGTGATGACATTCACAGGAACACAGGAGGGTACGTACAGGACTTCTCGGCAGACTGGCCACTTCGCCCGGGCGCCCCCGCGTCCGTGGAACGCCAAGCCCAGGATCTCCGAGCGCACATCGGCGATCCGCCCCGTGAAAGTCATGCAGAACCAGCCTTCCTCCACTCCCGAGAACACGTCCGACGACAACGCACCGGTCACGAGCCGCTCACGAAGGCGGCGTCGTGCCGCCGGGTGGCGCAAGGGCCCCATCCTCGCCACCGCCGCCGTGGTCGCCATCGGCGGCATGGTGGGCACCGGCTTCGCCGTGCAGGGTGCCGTCGCCTCGCAGAGCGACCGCATCGCCGAGACCACGGCGCTGACCGAGGCGACCGACCTCCGCGTCGACCAGCTCGACGCGCATGGCGGCATCCTCGAGGCGCGCGCCGTGAAGGAGGCCGAACAGGCACTCGCCGGCGCGAACGACACCATCGCGGCGGCGCAGGGCAAGACGGACGCCACGCCGCTCGTCGCCACCGTGGCGGCCCTCGACGACTACCGGCTCCTGGCGCCCGAGCGCGTCTTCGAACTCGTCAGCACGACGCACGTGCACGTCGAGACGGTGCGCGGCGCGGTCGCCGAAGCGGAACGCATCGCCGCGGAGCAGGCCGCTGCCGAGGCCGCGGCGAAGGCGGCCGCGGAGGCCGCCGCCGCCGCCGAGGCCGCCGCGGAGGCCGAGGAGTCGTCGTCGCCCGCTCCGTCCCGCCCGGGTGCCCCCGCCAATCCCAGCGAGGCGCAGGCCATCGCACGCGACCTCATGGCGTCCCAGTACGGCTGGGGCGAAGACCAGTTCGGCTGCCTCGTGGCGCTCTGGAACCGCGAGTCCGGGTGGAACGTCTATGCGATGAACTCGTCGAGCGGCGCGTACGGCATCCCGCAGGCGCTGCCGGGCAGCAAGATGGCGAGCGCCGGTGGCGACTGGCAGACCAACCCGGCCACGCAGATCACGTGGGGCCTCGGGTACATCTCCGGTCGGTACGGCACGCCGTGCGGCGCCTACGACCACGCCCTGTCGGTCGGCTGGTACTGATCGACCACGCCGCATCCGTGAACGGACGACCCCGACGGCCCCGGCCGGCGGGGTCGTTCGCGTTCACCCCCTCGCTGCATCCGGACGGGGTGTCAAGCGCCTGCACGGGGAAGGTCGCGTCGATAGCCTGACCGGATGGGTGACGAGCAATCGCGCAGGCAGGACCGCGCCCTCATGGCCCGGGTCACTGCGTACGCCCGACGGGTCTCGACGTGGGCTCTCGAACGCAAGCCCGTGCGCGCCGTGCTGCTCTACCAGGAGCGTCACGGCCCGATGCTCGCCGACAGCGTGACGTATCGCACGATCTTCTCGGTGTTCGCGGGACTGTTCCTCGGCTTCGCACTCGGCGGCGTCTGGCTGTCGGGTCGCCCTGACGTCATGCGCTCGCTCATCAGGACACTCGACACGGCGATTCCCGGACTCGTCGGCAAGGGCGCCCTGATCGAGCCGGACGCGCTCGTGCAGCCGATCACGCTGAGCATCGCGGGCGTCGTGGCGCTCATCGGTGCGCTCGGCGCCGCGATCGGTGCGATCCGCTCGCTTCGCACCGCATTCCGGGAGTTGGCGGGGCAGCCCGACGACCGCACCTTCTTCCTCTGGCTGCTGCTGCGCGACCTCCTGCTCGCGATCGGCTTCGGGGCCTCGCTCGCGTCGGCGGCCGCGGTGACCTTCCTCAGCACGACGGCGCTCGGTGCCGTCTTCGAATGGCTCGGCGTCCCGGCGCGAGCCGCCATCCATGACGGCGCGACCCGTGCGGTGTCGATCCTCGTCATCTTCGCGATCGACACCCTCGTGATCGCGGGGATGTTCCGTGTGCTCTCCGGACTGCGGCCGAGCGGACGCTCCCTGTGGAGCGGCGCGCTCATCGGGGGAGTCGGCCTGACGGTGCTGCAGGTGCTCTCGAGCCTGTTCGTCGGCGGCGCGACCAGCAACCCGCTGCTGGCGTCGTTCGGGTCGTTCGTGGCTCTGCTGATCTGGATCAACTTCTCGTCGCAGGCGATCCTCATCGCCGGCGCATACATCGTCACCGGGGTGGACGAGGAGCACGACCGGGTCGCGGCTCGATACGGCTCGCCGACACTCGCGACACGCCAGCTCCACCGTGCCGAGCGACGCGCGAGGATCGCCGTGGCCGACCTCGTCGAGGCCCGCGCGGCAGTCGACCGGGAACGCGGATCGCCGACCGACGAACCACGCTGAGGCGCATTCGGGTCGCGCCTCAGCGAGCTCGCGGTACGGACGGGAGCCGGCGAGGACGGACGGCGTGTTCGCGTCCGTCCTCGCCGCCCGTCAGAGTGCGGTGTGGCGTCCCGACGAGGAGTCGTCGTCGATCACGTCGACGTCGACCTCCTCGGTCGATCCGAGTCCGCCATCCGCGTCGTCGAGTTCCTCCTTGGGCAGCTCCGCGTCGAGCGGAAGCTCGGAATCGGTGTACTCGCCCTCCACGGGCTCGTCGGGGCGCAGTGCGTCGGACATGTCTCCTCCGATCGTTCGGGCCTGACTCGCCGAGTGCGTCGGCCACGGCCCACGGTAGGCCGCTGCGATGCGGGGCCGGAAGGGATTGACGCGGATGGGCCGTGGGAGTAGCGCGTCCCGACCTCGGCGTCGCGCGCGATGACGCGGTGTCCTCGGGGGATCGCCCCCGGTCGGCCGAGGCACGCGGAACTGGTGCTGGGCGAGGACTGCTGGGACGCTGTACCCGTGGCTGTCCGGCATGTGCTCCTGGGTCTCCTCGTCGCCCTCGTGTGGGGGGTGAACTTCGTCGCGATCGACTTCGGCCTGACCGACACGCCGCCCCTCGTGCTCGTCGCCCTCCGTTTCATCTTCGTCGCAGTGCCCCTCGTGTTCTTCGTGCCGAGGCCCGAGCTGCCGTGGCGAACCATCGTCGGCATCGGGCTGTTCATGAGCGCGGGACAGTTCGGGCTCCTGTTCACCGCCATGCAGCTCGGGCTGCCCGCCGGCCTCGCGGCCGTCGTCCTGCAATGCCAGATGGTCTTCACCCTGATCATCGGTGCGGTCGTCCTGCGGGAACGACCCACGCGGATGCAATCGATCGGCGGCGGCCTTGCGGTGGTCGGGCTCGCCATCGTCGCGCTCGGTCGAGTGGACGGCGGAGGCGGATCGGTCGCGATCGTGCCGATGCTCATCTGCGTCGCCGCCGGGCTCAGCTGGGGCGTCGGCAACGTGATCTCGAGGTCGGCCGCCGGTGCGAACGGCCTCTCCATCGTCGTGTGGTCGGCGCTCGTCGTGCCGCTGCCGATGCTGGGCCTGAGCATGCTGCTCGATGGTCCCGCGGTGGTCGGCGACGCGATCGCGACGATCGGGTGGCCGACGATCGCGAGCGTCGCCTACACGGCCGGCCTCGCCTCGCTCGTCGGCTACACCATCTGGACGACGCTCCTCGGTCGCTACCCGGCCTCCGTCGTGGCGCCGTTCGCCCTGCTCGTGCCCCCCGTCGGGCTCGGCGCCGGCTGGCTGCTGCTCGGGGAGGTCCCGAACGAATTCGAACTGGCCGGCAGCGCCGTCCTCGTCGTCGGCGTCGCCATCGGGCAACTCCGTCGCCGACGCGGTACGCGGCCGGATGCCACGTCCCCTCCGTCGGCCGAGGTCCATCAGGATCGGAATCGCGGCATCGCCCGGCGCCGGGGTTAGGCTCGACGCATGTGCAGGAACATCCATCCCCTCCACAACTTCGAGCCCGCCGCCACCGACGACGAGGTGCACGCCGCCGCACTGCAGTTCGTGCGCAAGGTGAGCGGCTCCACCAGGCCGTCGAAGGCGAACGCGGAGGCATTCGACCGAGCCGTCGTGGAGATCGCGCACATCACGCGACACCTGCTCGACGACCTCGTCACGAACGCGCCGCCGAAGGACCGCGAGATCGAGGCGGCGAAGGCGCGTGAACGCGCGGCACGGCGCTACGCGACGGTGTGAGCCCGAATCGCCGCTGCCCGGACACGCGTGACCGCATCGCCCTGAGCGTCAGCGGATCGGAGTAGCGTCAGGGCCATGGCAGGCGACGCGGCAACCCTCTCCGTACCGGGTCCGGAGGGCGAGCGGAGCGTCCGCATCTCCTCGCCGACGCGGGTGCTCTGGCCCGAAGTCGGCATCACGAAGCTCGAACTCGCCGAGTACCTCGTCGCCGTGGGGGCGCCGTTCATCGAAGCGAACGGCGACCGACCGGTATCCCTCCAACGCTTCCCCGAGGGCGTCGACGGTGAGCAGTTCTTCTCGAAGAACCCGCCGAAGGGCGCGCCCGAATGGGTTCGCTCGGTCTCGGTCACCTACCCGAGCGGGCGCACGCATCCGCAGCTCGTCCTCGACGAGCCGGCCGCCGCGGTGTGGGCTGCCCAGATGAACACCGTCGTCTTCCATCCGTGGGCATCCCGTGCCGGAAACACCGACAATCCCGATCAGCTGCGCATCGATCTCGATCCCCAGCCCGGCACGGGCTTCGCCGAAGCCGTGCCGGCAGCGCTCGCCCTGCGCGAGCTCATGGCGGAGGTCGGGCTCACCGCCTTCGTGAAGACCTCGGGCAGCCGAGGCATCCACGTGTTCGCACCGATCGAGCCCGACTTCGAATTCCTCGACGTGCGCCATGCGGTCATCGCGCTGGCGCGAGAGCTCGAGCGACGGATGCCGCAGGAGCTCACGACCAACTGGTGGAAGGAGGAGCGGGGCGACCGCATCTTCATCGACTACAACCAGGCGAATCGGGACCGCACGATGGCAGGCGCATACAGTCCCCGACCGCTGCCCCACGCCTCCGTCTCGTGCCCGCTCGAATGGGACGAGCTCGAGAGCGCGGATCCCACGCGGTACACGATCCGCACCGTGCCGGATCGGCTCCGCCGGCTCGGCGACCCGTGGGGAGGCATGCAGGCGCATCGCGCCGGCATCCAGCCGCTGCTCGACTGGTGGCGACGCGACCTCGACGACGGTCTCGGCGAACTGCCGTTCCCGCCGGACTTCCCGAAGATGCCCGGCGAGCCGATGCGCGTGCAGCCGAGCCGGGCCAGGAACGACGACCACGGCGGCTGACAGGCTCCCGTAGGACGCGCACGGCGCGCGCGGCGCCGACGCGTGTCAGATCGCGACGCCGCGGCGCGCCACTCGGTGTCCGGGCGGGCCGTGCAGCTCCCGGTGCAGCCGCTCCATCCGCGCGTCGAGCTCGGCCGCGGTGTGGGCGGCATCCGTCAGTCCGTCGAGGAGCTCCTGTGGCACCTGCCGTTCGTACTTGTAGTAGATCTTGTGCTCGAGGCTCGCCCAGAAGTCCATGGCGATGGTGCGGATCTGCACCTCGACGGCGACCGGATGTGCGCCGGTGGAGAGGAAGACGGGCACCTCCACGATGAGGTGCAGGCTCCGGTAGCCGTTGTCCTTCGGTTCAGCGATGTAGTCCTTGGCCTTGAGCACCGTGATGTCCGGCTGCGCTGTCAGGAGCTCGGCGAGTCGGTAGGCGTCGGAGACGAAGCTGCACGTCACGCGCACGCCCGCGATGTCGGTGATGGTCTCGCGGATCGTGTCGAAGGTCGGTTCGATGCCCTTCCGGTGCATCTTCGCGACGACGCTGTCGAGGCTCTTCAGCCGGCTCGAGATGTGCTCGATGGGGTTGTAGTCGTGCGTCTGGCTGAACTCCTCGCGCAGGATGGAGAGTTTCGTGATGACCTCGTCCATGCCGAACTTGTAGCGCAGCATGAATCGCTCGGACTCGTCTCGGAGCGCGCGCATCTCGTCGAGCGTCCGCCCGTCGATCGCCTCGATGGTGCGCTGCGCCCGATCGGTGAGCATGTGCGACGGCTCGTCGCGCGGGGGATGCTGGATGCCGTCGAGCGTGGTCACGATCGCCACCCTACGCAGCGAACCTCTCAATCGGCTCTGATCCTGCCATGAACGGCGTGCGCCGGCGTGTCAACCCCGCGCGAGCCCCGCACCGCCGCGGTAGGACGGAACTCGGGCCGCATCCGCCGCGCCCGGGAAGGCCGCGATGCACATCTCCGACCAGACCGTCCTGCTCCTCAACTGCACACTGAAGCCCTCGCCCGACCCCTCGAGCTGTCAGCTCATGGCCGAACAACTGCTCGAGGGTTTCGAGGCACATGGCCTCCAGGGCGATATCGTGCGCGTCGTCGACCACGACATCGCCCCTGGCGTGCTCGCCGACATGGGCGGCGGTGACCAGTGGCCCGCGCTCCGCACGCGCATCCTCGCGGCGGACATCCTCGTCATCTGCACGCCGACCTGGCTCGGCCACATGTCGAGCGTCGCGCAACGGGTGCTCGAACGGCTCGATGCCGAGTTGTCGGCGACGGATGACGAGGGGCGACCGATCCTCTTCGGGCATGTCGCCGTGACCGCGGTGCTCGGCAATGAAGACGGAGCGCACAAGATCACCGCTGACCTGCACCAGGCGCTGAACGACATCGGATTCACGCTGCCGGCCCAGGGAGGAACGTACTGGAACGGCGCCGCCATGGAACGCACCGACTACAAGGACCTCGCCGAGACCCCGGAACCGGTGCTCGCCGCCAACGCCACGCTGGTCGCGAACGCCGTGCATCTCGCGCGGATGCTCGCGGAGCATCCCTATCCCGCCCGTCCGCGGGGATGATCACGAGCAGGCAGCCGCGAGCCGGTCGCGGCTCGCGCGTCGCCCGGTTCCCTGAGAGGATTCGACCATGACGGATGCGACGGAGCCGGTGCGGCAGTTGCGCGTCGTGGTCGAGGCGAGCGACTACGACGCCGCGGTCGCGTTCTTCCGCGACACGCTCGGACTGCCCGAGGCGCTCGCCTTCGCGGAAGGCGGCGATGAGCGGGTCGTCATCCTCGAGGCCGGTCGCGCGACGCTCGAGATCGCGAACCCCGTGCACAAGCGCGCGATCGATCGCATCGAGGCGAACGGTTCGGAGAGTCCGCACATCCGGCTGGCCTTCGAGGTCTCCGACACGGAAGGGGTCACGCGACGGCTCGAAGCCGCCGGCGGGAGGATCGTCGGAGAGCCCGTCGTCACGCCATGGCAGTCGTTGAATTCGCGACTCGACGCGCCCGGTGGGGTGCAGGTCACGATCTTCCAGGAACTGCTCGAGTCGGGGGAGCGTGCGGTTCTCGGCGGATTCGCGACCGATGACGAGCGCGGCGCCGAGGCGTAGTCAGTCCACCGCGTCGAGATAGCGCCACTGGCCGAGTTCACGGACGAAACGACTCACCTCGTGCTGTTCGAGCCGATCGCCGTTCCGGCGCGCGTACGCGCGGAACTCCACGAGCCCGACGCCGTCCAGGGGTCCGCCGGCCTCACGACGCAGCACGTCGAGGCGGTACCAGCGGGTCGACGGATCGAGTTCGAGTGCCGCGGGACGCGTGGAGGGATGCCAGGTCTCGAGCAGGTAGGCCGCCTCGCCCGCGGCGTAGGCGCTGTATCGGGATCGCATGAGCTGCACGGCCGTCGGCGCCGTCGTCTCGCGCGCCAGGAACGGACCGCAGCAGGCGCCGAACACCTCTCCGCTGAGGCAGCGGCACCGGTCGCCGAACCCGGGAGGCGCGAAATGGTCGGGCGCAGTGGGCACCGTCCCAGTATGCGGGCCGAACGGTTCCAGCGAGTCGGTCATGGATCACTCAGGGGAAACTGAGGATCCGTTCAGTTCGATAGGGCAGTGTGGACGACGCGTGCGCCCGCTCGGCGCGCCCCCTGACCCGATTCCCCAGCAACTGGACCTCCATGCCGATCGCCTCCTCCCGCACGCCTGCCCTCTCCGACCCCTCGCCCGCGGCGACCCGCCGCAGCATCCGCCGT
>JAPSJU010000215.1 GCA_031178025.1 Agromyces sp.
CCGTCACCCGCGTGCAGCGCGGCGAAGCGCTCCCACTCGGCCATCAGCGCGTCGACGGCAGCGTGGAATCGCTCCGTCGCGACACCCGGCGTCGTGTCGCCGAAGTAGCGCTCGACCCACACGCCGAGGCGAGCGAGGGCGGCCTCGTCGTGCGCGACCTCGTCGATCCGTGCCAGCATCGTCGAGCCGTCCGCCGCCTCGAGCCATTCGCAGGCCTGGAGGTATCCCCCCGTGTCGATCTGCGCCTCCGGATTCGACGGACGGGTGATCAGCAGCGGCTTACCGGCCGCGAGGCGGTCGTAGACCATCGCCGAGATGTCGACGATCGCGACATCGGCCGCCGCGAGCTGCCAGCCGAGCGAGGGACCGTCGTCGTACACGTGGTGGGCACTCGGGTCGGCGGCGTTCGCCGCCGCGATCGCCGCCACGATCTCGCGGTTCGCGGCACGATATCCCGGATCGATCACTCCCGAGCGCGGGTGCGGACGGTAGATGACGCGATGTCTGCCCGTCGCGAGGAGCGCGCGGACGAGTGCGACACCGTGCGACGCGATCGAGCCGTACGCGGCGGCGTTCCGATCGCCCTCCCACGTCGGGGCGTACAGCACGACCTCGCGGTCGTCCGGCGGGTACGGCAGCGGCGGCCCGTCGAGGTAGTGGTCCGCCTGCGGTCGCCCGATCTGGATCGCCCGCTTGTCGAAGTCGTAGTCCCAGAGGACCTTCTCGAGCCGCGCCCGGGCGGCGTCGCCGGCGATGAACGCGTAGTCGTAGGCCTTGAACTGGTTGGTGGTCATGTACATCTTGTCGGACTCGCCGTGGTTGATGAACACGTGCCAGCGACGCCCGTACCGCATCATCTGGAAGTTCTTCGCGTTCTGGTTGACGTAGAACACGACATGCAGGTCCTGATCGTGGATGACCTGCTCCAGGTCGGTGACCCGGCGCACGTACGCGACCGGCAGCGGCGACTCGTCGAGCAGGTCGAGCGCCGTGCCGGACGCGCGGCTGAGGATGAGCACCGGATGCCGCTTCGCCAGTTCGGCGAGCGGCGCGTACCACTGCCGCAGCTGGTAGAGGTTCACGCGCCCGTCGGCGAAGTACACGCCGATGCGGAACCGGTGCGGCTCGAGGGGCGGCTGCCCGGCGAGCCGCGCCACCAGTTCGCGTTGCGCTCGCCGCGACCGCATGATGTCCCTGGCCAGCTTGACGGCGCGTTGCACGTCTCTTCCGAATTCCACCGTCCCAAGGGTACAGAAGCGCCGGAGCACCGGATGCCGCAGCGGCGTCAGACGACCGGCGGGCGACCGGCGAGCGTCATGCGCCAGATCGTCCGCCACCGCATGGGGCGCCGCTCACCCGGATGCTCGCGCCAACCCGCTCGCCATCCGCCGAACCAGGCCCGCAGCGCTCGAGGCCTGCGCGCCCAGCGCAGGACCTGGATCGCCGTCCACGATCCCACGTAGAGCGGAACGAGCACCGCAGGCAGGTTGCGGCGAGCCAGCCATACCCGGTTCCGCGCATTCAGCCGGAAGTAGTAGGCGTGCCGGGCGGGGTCGATCACGGGATGCCCCGCCTCGAGCCCGCCCGCGTACCAGGCGACGTGCCCGGTGTCCCACACCCGCCATGCCAGCTCGATGCCCTCGTGCGCGTAGAAGAACGGGTCGGCCCAGCCACCGGTGGCCTCGAAGACCGCTCGAGGCAGGAGCACCGCCCCCTCCCAGCAGGAGAACACGTTGCTCGAGTGCGACGGGTGCCCCTTGCGGATGCGCGGGATCCACCGCCTCGGGGAGGTGAGTCCGGTCGGGTCGACGACGCGGGGCTGGATGAGGCCGATCTCGGGGCGTTCGCGCAGCATGCGGCATCCGTCGGCGAGGAATCGGGGGCTCGGCAGGAACGCATCGTCGTCGAGGAAGAAGAGGACGTCGCCCGTGACCTCGGGAACGCCGCGATTCCGTCCGGCGGGGATGCCGAGGTTCTCGGGCAGGTGCAGCGTCTTGACGTGCGGGGGCAGCGGCGGCGACGCGGATGCCGGATCCCACCCGTTCCCGACGCACACGACGTCGACGTCCACGTCCTGCTGGTCGAGGATGCTGCCGATGCCGCGATCGAGATCCGCGCGGCGGGTGCCTTGGGTGAGCACGACGACACCGACGCGCGGGCGCGCACCGTCTCCGTCCGGTCGCGCCGACCCGGGGTCAGCTGCGGACACGACGCGACGCCATGATCGCCAGGAAGTGCCCGAACAGCGACAGCGCGGCGAGCGGCACCAGGGCGACGAGGACGACGCGGTCGACGAGCGGCTGGCCCGCGATGAGGCCGACCGCGGCGGCGACGAGCGCGATGAGGGTGAGCTCGACCGAGTGGTAGAGGCGGTGGAACGGCAGGAACCGCGCGACCTTGCGGAGCGTCGCGATGAGCCCTCCGCGCGGCGCCGTCTCACCGTGGGTGTCGGCGAGCTTCGGGAGACCCGCGTTCGCGCGGGCGACGTGCACCATGTCGTTGAGCGCCTTGTTCAGCACGATCACAAGGGCGAGGAGCGCCGCGAGCGTCGTCCAGAGGAAGTCGGCCGGGAACTCCAGCGGGTAGGCGGCCGCCCTGATGCCGAGGGCGAGCGGGATGAGCGCCTCCGTCGTGTAGTGGCCGACCTTGTCGAGGAAGACGCCGGCGGGCGACGAGGTGCGACGCCAGCGCGCGACCTCGCCGTCGCAGCAGTCGACGAGCATCTGCAGCTGTCCGAGCACGACGGCGAGCAGGGCGCCCCAGATTCCGGGGATGAGCAGCGCGGCCGCCGTCGACCAGCCGACGAGGATCATGAGACCCGTGACGCCGTTCGCGGAGATCGACGACTTCAGGAGGAGCCACGTCAGGTACGGCGAGAACCGTCGGAGGTAGAGCGACGCCGTCCAGTGCTCCGCGTTGCGGCGTCCGCGCACCTCGGGCGGCTGGCTGACCTCGCGGAGTTCGGCGATGCTCGATGGCCTGGCGAAGACCGGACCGGTGTGTGACATCCGCGTCACCTTCCCGTGTGCTTGGCGATGTTGCTCGTCAGCGACAGGTAGCCGAGCACGAAGCCGACCCCCCACGAGACGTGTATGCAGGGCAAGACTACGAGAAACCACGCTGCGGTGCGTGCGCCCCGGCCGCGGCCGTACCGGAGGGTGGCGGCGACGACGAAGAGCACGTAGACGGCGGGGATCGCGAATCCGGCGAGCAGCCACGGGGCGACGCCGAGACCCGATTGCACCAGGCCGGCGATCCCGGCGATGAGTCCCAGTGCGACACCGAGCACCATGATGGGCGGGATGAAGTAGCGGATGCCGTTCGCTGCCGGGAAGCGGCGGGCGAGCTCACCACGCCAGAGCCCGGTCGAGAACATCTGCCGGGCGAGCCGCTCGAGCGTGGAGCGCGGCCGATAGGTCACGGCGAGCGCCGGGGTGAACCACACCGTGCCGCCCGTCTCGCGGAGCCGGCGGTTCAGTTCCCAGTCCTGCCCACGCTTGATGGTCTCGTCGAAGAGGCCGACGCGCTCGAGCGCGCTCCGGCGGAACACCCCGAGGTACACGGTCTCTGCCGGCCCCTCGGCGCCGCCGACATGGAACGCCGAACCGCCCAGGCCCACCTTGGTCGTGTAGGCCAGTGCGACGGCGCGTTCGAAGTCGGTCTCGCCGCGCGCGTCCATGATCCCGCCGACGTTGTCGGCGCCGGTGCGCTCGAGCACCTCGACGGCGACCCGGGCGTAGTCGCCCGGGAGCATCGAATGCGAATCGACGCGGACGACGACGGGATACCTGGCAGCCCGGATGCCGATGTTCAGGCCCGCCGGCGTGGAGCCCACCTCGTTCTCGAGCACCCGGACGCGCGCGTCGCGAGCAGCGAGGTCGGCGACGAGTTCGCCCGTGCCGTCGATCGACGGCGCGAGCGCGATGAGCACCTCGACGGGGCCGGAGTAGTCCTGCGCCAGGATGGATTCCACCGCGGCCCGCACGTGCGAGACGTCGTTCAGCACCGGCATGACATATGAGACGCCGAGGAGCGGCGACGGCGTCGCCTGCTGGTCTTGCTCGGGCATGTTCCTCACTCGCTCGGGTCGATCGAGCCTAGCAGCCGGCACCTGTGCGAGCAGGCGCCGC
>JAPSJU010000216.1 GCA_031178025.1 Agromyces sp.
CTCGACCCCGAGTTCGTCGGCATCTGCCTCGACACCTGTCACCTCGCGGTCTCCTTCGCGGACCCCGTCGACACCGTCCGGATGGTGGATGCCGCCGGCATCCGCATCGTGAAGGTCCAGGCCTCTGCCGCCCTGCAGGTGGCCGATCCCGCCGACCCCGCGAGCCGGGCCGCCGTGGCGGCGTTCGTCGAGCAGCGCTACCTGCACCAGACTCGCGAGCTGGGGCCCGACGGCGCCGTGCTCGCGGTCGACGACCTGCCCGAGGCGCTCGAGCGCCTCCCTGCGAGCGGCCCCTGGCGGGTGCACTTCCATGTCCCCCTGCATCTGGAACCGACGCCGCCGCTGACCTCGACGACCGACGTGCTGCGCGCCGCCTGCGCCGCCGTGGCCGCCACCCCGCACGGCGACGAGGCGCACCTCGACATCGAGACCTACACGTGGTCGGTGCTTCCCGGTGGCGTGACCGACCTCGTGGCCGGCATCGCCGCCGAGGTGCGGTGGGCGGTCGATGAGCTCCTCGACGGGTCGCCGGCGACCAGATCCCTGCTCGAGGAGGTGCCGTCATGACCCGCGTGCTCCTCCTCGACGTCGTCGGCCTCACCGCGCGTGCCCTGGGGCACATGCCGCGCCTGCGCGCACTCGCCGCCGGCGGAGTGCAGACGCATCTCGGCACGGTGCTTCCGGCGGTCACCTGCAGCGTGCAGTCCACGATGCTCACGGGACTGGCGCCGTCCGGCCACGGCATCGTCGGCAACGGCTGGTACCTGCGCGACATCGGCGAGGTGAACCTCTGGCGCCAGCACAATGCGCTCGTCGGCGGGGAGAAGGTGTGGGAGACGGCGCGACGCATCGATCCGGGATTCACCGCAGCGAACGTCGGCTGGTGGTATGCGATGGGGGCGAGCACCGACGTCATCGTCACGCCCCGTCCGGTGTACCACGCCGACGGCCGCAAGTCGCCCGACTGCTACACCCGGCCGGCCGCGCTGCACGACCGGCTCTCCGAGGAGCTCGGCACCTTCCCGCTCTTCGACTACTGGGGGCCCACCGCCTCGATCAGGTCGAGCCGCTGGATCGTGGAGGCGACGCGCCTGATCCTGCGTGAGCAGGGCTCCGACCTCGTGATGGCGTACCTGCCGCATCTCGACTACGACCTGCAGCGGTTCGGCCCCGACTCGCCCGAGGCCGATCGCGCGGCCGCCGAGCTCGATGCGACGCTCGCACCGCTGCTCGACGACGCACAGGCGCACGGGGCATCCGTCATCGTCGTCGCCGAGTACGGCATCGCGCCCGCGCACCGTCCGGTCGACATCAACCGGGCACTGCGACGCGCGGGCCTGCTCGAGGTGCAGGTGCAGCAGGGGCGGGAGCTGCTCGACCCGCTCACGTCCCGGGCGTTCGCCGTCGCCGACCACCAGGTCGCGCACGTCTACGTCGCCGATCCGTCCGACCTCGCTCGGGCGCGCGCGGTGCTCGAGCAGACGCCGGGCGTCGACGAGGTGCTCGATCGCGCGCAGCAGGCACGCTACGGACTCGACCACGCCCGATCCGGCGAACTCGTCGCGATCGCCGAACCGGGCGCCTGGTTCACCTATTACTACTGGCTCGACGACGACCGGGCACCCGACTTCGCCCGTGGCGTCGAGATCCACCGCAAGCCCGGCTACGACCCCGCGGAGTTGTTCCTCGATCCGGCCGATCCGCTCGTGAAGCTCCGCGCCGGCATGACCCTCGTGCGCAAGCGCCTCGGGTTGCGGTACACGATGAATGTCGTTCCCCTCGATCCCTCGTGCGTTCGCGGCACGCACGGGCGACTGCCCGAGTCGGCCGCCGACACCCCGCTCCTGCTCTGCTCCGACGCCTCGCTGCCGTTCTGGGATGCGGCGGGTCCGACGGTGCCGGCCGCACGGGTTCGCGACCTCGTGCTGCAGGCGGCGAGAGTGCCGGTCGGGGCGGTGGAGGCGTGAGCACGGCGGCGGCTCCGCACCCCGACGTCGAACTCGTGGTCCTGCTCGATGACGGCGGGGCCGTGGTGGGAACCGCCGACAAGGCGCACGTGCACGGGCCGGACACGCCCCTGCACCTGGCGTTCTCGTGCTACGGGCTCGCGGACGACGGGCGCATGCTGCTCACTCGTCGGGCGCTCGCGAAGCCGACGTGGCCGGGCGTCTGGACGAACGCGTGCTGTGGTCATCCGGGTCCGGGCGAGGACCCGGAGGCCGCAGTGGTGCGCCGGGTGCGGGCCGAGCTCGGCGTCGAGCCGCGCGGGCTCCGCCTCGTGCTGCCGGACTTCCGCTATCGCGCCGTCTCCGCGAACGGCATCGTCGAGCATGAGGTCTGCCCCGTGTACGTCGCCGAGCTGCCCACGGTGCTGCATCCCGACCCCGACGAGGTCCTCGAGTGGGCGTGGGTGCCGCCGTCCGCCTTCTTCGACGCGGCGTCGCGCTCGCCCTTCCTGCTCAGCCCGTGGAGCGTGCTGCAGGCCGACGAGTTGCGCGAGACCCCGTTCTTCGCGGCGTTACTTGCGGGTCCTTCGGACAGGAGTGTGGGATGATATGACTATGAACGACGTAAGTTCGTCGACCGACGACGCACATGTCACCGCCCTCGGCTCATCCGTTGCGAGCGACCTCTTCCAGATCCTCCGCGACGGCCGACCCCGCACGCGCACGGAGCTCTCCGCCATGACCGGACTGGCCCGATCCACGGTCGCGCTCCGCATCGACGCCCTCATGAGCCTCGGGCTCGTCGGGCCCGTAGGCGACGCGGTGTCCACCGGCGGCCGTCCCTCGAGCCAGTTCGCGATCACCGCGAGCGGACGCGTGGTGCTCGGCGTCGACGTTGGCGCCTCGCACGTGCGCATCGCCGTGAGCGACCTCACGGGTCGCATCCTCGGCGAGAACGACGACCGCATCCGGGTCTCCGACGGGCCCGAGGCCGTGCTCGGCTGGGTCTCGGTCGCCGCACGCGAACTGCTCGAGCGCGTCGGTCGCGACCCCAAGGACCTCCTGGCCATCGGCATCGGGCTTCCCGGGCCGGTCGAGCACAGCACGGGGCGCCCCATCAACCCGCCGATCATGCCCGGCTGGGATCGCTTCGACGTGCCCGGCTGGTTCAGCGACGTGTTCGAGGCACCCGTGCTCGTCGACAACGACGTGAACATCATGGCCTTGGGCGAACGGGAGCTCTCGTGGCCCGAGGTCGACCACCTCATGTTCGTGAAGGTCGCCACCGGCATCGGCTCCGGCGTGATCTCCGGCGGCATCCTGCAGCGCGGCGCGCAGGGAACGGCGGGCGACATCGGTCACGTGTACGTGGCACGGGGTGCCGACGTGCCGTGCACCTGCGGCAACCGCGGATGCCTCGAGGCGCTCGCCTCCGGGCCCGCGATCGCCCGCGTCCTCCGTGAGTCCAGCCTCTCGGCCGAGACGAGCCAGGACGTCGTCGACCTCGTGAAGCGCGGCAACATCGACGCGATCCAGTGCGTGCGCCAGGCCGGACGCGACATCGGCGAGGTGCTCACGACCTGCGTGAGCCTCATCAACCCCTCGGTCATCGTCGTCGGCGGCAACCTGGCGCAGGCCGGCGAGCACCTCATCGCGGGCGTCCGGGAGATCGTCTACACCCGATCCATGCCGCTCGCGACGGAGCACCTGCAGATCACGCAGTCGAAGGCCGGGTCGGATGCCGCGGTGCTCGGCGCGTGCATGCTCGCGATCCATCACGCGCTCTCCCCCGAGAGCGTCGAAGCCATGGTGATCGGCGCGCCGACCCGCTGACGCGACGACTCGCGCCGCAACGCCGAGAGGCCCTGTCGATCGACAGGGCCTCTCGGCGGTTCCGGGACGTCTCGCGCTATCGGGTGCTGAACGCCGCATCGAACGCGGCGTCGGGCGCATCGAAGGCGAGCCGGCGCACGAAGGCCAACGCCTCGGGCGCACCGAGCATGCGATCCATTCCGGCGTCCTCCCATTCGACCGAGATCGGCCCCTGGTAGCCGATGGTGTTCAGCATCCGGAAGGCGTCCTCCCACGGCACGTCGCCGTGGCCCGTCGAGATGAAGTCCCAGCCCCGGCGCGGGTCGGCCCAGGCGAGGTGCGATCCCAGGCG
>JAPSJU010000217.1 GCA_031178025.1 Agromyces sp.
CAGTGCCCGGAAGCGTGTGCCGGTGGCCGCCGGAACCCGCTCAGTGCCCGGCGGGTGCCTGCGTCATCATGTCGGCGGGCTTGCGCACGAGGAATGCCCCCACGATCGCGACGACGGACAGGACCGCACCCACGAGGAAGGCGTTCCGGATCCCTGCGGCGGAGGCGATCTCGACGCTCCCGGCCCCCTCGGCGGCGGCGGTCGCCGCACGCGAGGTCATGACGGTGATGAACAGCGTCGTGCCCGCTGCACCGGCGACCTGCTGGATGGTGCCCACGATCGCCGAGCCGTGCGAGTAGAAGCGCGGCTCGATCGAGCCGAGCGCCGACGTGAACAGCGGCGTGAACATGAACGCGAGGCCGATCGAGAGGGCCACGTGCGCGATGAGCACGAGCCACGGCGCGGTCTGTTCCGTCACGAGCGTCAGCGACCACAGCACCCCGCTCACCACGATGCTTCCGGGAACGAGCAACGGGGTCGGGCCGAACCGGTCGAACAGGCGCCCGACGGTCGGACCGAGCAGACCCATCGCGAGCCCGCCGGGCAGCACGAGGAGGCCGGTCATCGACGGCGTGAGGTGCAGCACGTCCTGCAGGTAGATCGGGAGCAGGACGATCGTGCCGAAGAGCGCGGCCATCATGATGGTCATGAGGCCCACGGCGACCGTGAAGTTGCGTGACCGGAAGGTGCGGAGGTCGAGCAGTGCCGCGTCGCGACGCTGCAGCATGAGCTGGCGCAGGATGAAGGCCGCGATGCCCGCCGCACCGGCGATGAACGCGACCCACATCTGCACCGTGTTGACCGTCTCGATGCCGGTGACGACGCCGCCGACGAGGCTCAGTCCGTAGACGAGACCGCCGAACCCGATCGCCGACAGCACGATCGAGAACGCGTCGATCGGCGTGCTCCGGGTCTCGCTCACGTTCTCGACGCGCCGGATGCCGATGACGAGCATCATGACCGAGATCGGCAGCACCAGCCAGAACATGAAGCGCCAGTTCAGCGAGTCGAGGATGAGCCCCGAGATCGTCGGACCGATCGCCGGTGCCACCGACATGACGATGGAGACGCGACCCATGAGGCGTCCGCGGTCGGACGGCGCCACGAGGGTCATGAGGGTCGTCATCAGCAGCGGCATCATGATCGCGGTGCCGGTGGCCTGCACGACGCGCGCGAGCAGCAGCACCTCGAAGCCGGGCGCCAGGGCTGCGAGGAGCGTGCCCGCGGAGAAGAGGCTCATCGCGGTGGTGAACATCTGCCGGGTGGTGAAGCGCTGCAGCAGGAACCCCGTGATGGGGATGACGACGGCCATCGTCAGCATGAACGCCGTGGTGAGCCACTGTGCCGCCGAGAGCGTGATGTCGAGGTCGACGACGAGGTGCGGGATGGCGACGCCCATGATCGTCTCGTTCAGGAAGACGACGAAGGTGGCGGCGAGCAGCAGCCAGATCACGCGGTTGTTGCGGGCGCCGTGCAGTGCCTCGGCATCGGAGTGCACGGGCGTCGGCGCTGTCGCCGAGGCCGGCACGCCGGAGTCGAGATCAGGACTGTCGAGGTGGGAAAGGGCGCGTTCGGTCAAGGAGATGTGTCCAATCGAATGCGGCGCAGGACTGCGCCGTGAATGCGTCGAATGAGTGAGTCAACCCGCGCCGAACAACGGGCTATTCCCCGATCACGAGAAGGATCGGAATGTATGGAACCGCGTCGCGGACGTGGTCTACGGAGCGGGAGCGGGACCCTCGGTCGGGGTGGGCTCGGGAAGCACGCCCTCGAGCTGCTCCTCTTCGGGAGCAACCTCGTCGTCGGTGCGGCGCTCGGCCTCGTCGTCGGCGGGAACGGCAGTCGGATCGGTCATGGGTTCACGATATCCCGCACCGCCGACACGGCATGGGCGACGGATGCGGCGGCCGACGCGATCTCGTGCGCCGTCGTCTCGGCGCCGAGCGTGAACCGCACCGCCGTCTGCGCCACCGCGGCCGGAATGCCCACTGCGGTCAGCACGTGCGACGGCTCATCGCTGCCCGCCGCGCACGCCGAGCCGCTCGAGCAGACCACGCCCGCCCGTTCGAGCTCCAGCAGCACCGCCTCCCCGCTCGTGCCGGGGAACACGAAGGAGACCGTACCGGGCAGCCGCCGCTCGGGGTGGCCGGTGAGGCGCGCCCCGGGCACCTCCGTGCTGACGCGGGTCGCGAGCTCGGCGGCGAGCTCGGTGACCCGAGCCGCGGCGTCCGTCCGCTCGGCCTCGGCCAGCCGCAACGCCGTCGCGAACGCGACGGCACCCGCGACGTTCTCGGTGCCCGAGCGCCGTCCGCGTTCCTGACCGCCGCCGTGCAGCACGGGTTCGAGCGGGAGGCGACCGCGCACGACGAGCGCACCCGTGCCCTTGGGAGCGCCGATCTTGTGGCCGGCGAGCGAGAGCGCGTCGACGCCGAGCGCCTCGAGTGAGAGGGGCAGCCACCCGGCCGCCTGCACGGCATCCGTGTGCATGAGCGCACCGGTCGCATGGGCGATCGCGGCGAGCTCGGCGATCGGCTGCACCGTGCCGATCTCGTTGTTCGCGAGCTGCACCGAGACGAGCGTCGTGTCGGGACGCACCACCTGCGCGAGGGCCTCGGGATGCACGAGCCCCTCGGCGTCGACCTCGGCCTCGCTCACCTCGAACCCGTGCACCCGCGCGAGGTAGGCGGCCGATTCGAGCACGGCCTCGTGCTCGATCGGCGACACCACGATGTGGCGACCCCGCGGCGCCGCCAGCGCAAGGCCCTTGATCGCGAGGTTGTCGGCCTCGGTGCCGCCGCTCGTGAAGACCACGTCGCCGGGGCGGCATCCGACGATCGCGGCGACGTCGGCGCGGGCGGCCGTGAGAGCCCGCGCCGCGTCCTCGCCGAGCCCGTGACGGCTCGACGGATTGCCGAACGCGCCGGAGAGGAACGGCCACATCGCCTCGAGCGCCTCCCGGCGCACGGGTGTCGTCGCGGCATGGTCGAGGAAGATCACGGCTCGCCCTGCGCCTCCGCCGCGACCAGCACATCGAGGCCCAGGTCGAGTGCGCGTGCCGAGTGGGTGAGGGCCCCGACCGAGATGACGTCGACACCCGTCGCCGCGATGCTCGCGACGGTGTCGAGCGAGACGCCGCCGGATGCCTCGACCACGGCTCGTCCGCCGATGCGGGCGACGCCCTCGCGAAGCTCCGCGAGTCCGAAGTTGTCGAGCATGATCGTGTCGGCCCCGCCGGCGAGCACCGCGTCGATCTGGTCGAGCCGGTCGACCTCGACCTCGAGGTGGGCGGTGTGCGGCATCCGCTCCCGCGCTGCCCGGAGGGCCGTCGCCAGGTCCTCGCCGCCCGCCGTGAGTACCGCGAGGTGGTTGTCCTTCGCCATGACCGCGTCGGAGAGGGAACGCCGGTGGTTGCGCCCGCCGCCGTCACGTACCGCCTGCCGCTCGAGGCTGCGCAGGCCCGGCGTGGTCTTTCGCGTGTCCACGACGCGGGCAGGTGTGCCCGCGACCGCGTCGACGTAGCGGGCCGTCAGCGTCGCCACACCCGACATGCGCTGCACGAGGTTGAGGGCGACGCGCTCGGCGGTGAGGATGCCACGGGCCGGCCCCTGCACGCGCGCGAGCACCTGTCCGGCGCTGAAGCGCTCGCCGTCGGCGGCCAGCCGCTCGACCTCCGTGCGCGCGTCGACGAGGCGGAAGGCCGCAGCGAACACCTCTGCGCCGCTCAGCACCCCCGGCTCGCGCGCGACGAGGGCGGCCGTCGCCGTCGCCGTCGGCGGGATGAGCGTCTCGCTCGTCAGGTCCCCCCAGGGGGCGTCCTCGTCGAGGGCCGCGGCGACGATGCGGTCGATCTCACGGAGCTCGGTCATCACGCCGCCTCCCGTCGCGTGACGCGGGCCGCGCCGCGATCCGGCGACTCGTCGGTGCGGAAGTGGGAGCCGACGCTTCCGCGACGCGCGAGCGCCGCCGAGACGGTCAGCCGCGCGAGGTCGAGCAGGTTGCGGTCCTCGGCGGAGCGCCGGTCGAGCGGCTCGGGCGTGCGCCAGCGGTCGAGCATCTCGGATGCCTCGCCGAGCCCCGCCTCGGAGCGCTCGAGCCCAGCGTG
>JAPSJU010000218.1 GCA_031178025.1 Agromyces sp.
TGGACGCGGGCCACCGGCAGAAAGACGCCGCCGACATCCTCGACGTCAGTGCCGCCGCCGTCAGCGCGCGGCTGAAGTCGGCGATGTGGCGGCCCGAGCGGGAGGCGCGTCCGGCGCTCGTCCACCTGCTCGAGCAACTCGACGCCGCTGCAGTCGGCGACGTCGGCCCCCATCGCTACACTGCTCGGAGCCGCCCGGGACCGGTCGCGGCGCCGGAAGGAGTCTCGTGAATCTCGTGGTCGTCGCCGACACCGCCGCCTGGACGGCGCTCCTGCTCGCGCTGACGGCGGCGGCCGGCCTCTCGGTGTACACCTTCCTCCGCCCCCGGCCGCTGACCCTGTGGATCGCCGCGGGGTGCCTCGCCATCGCGCTCATCGCGTCGGCGTCGATCGCCGAGCCCGCCCGGCTCGGGTACGCACCGCTCGTCACGATCCTCGCCTTCACGGTCGCGGTCTTCGGAGGCAGCCCCGCTGCGGCCACGGCGCTGAACCTCGCGATGGGTCCGGTCGCACCGGGTCTCCACGGCGGCATCATCGTGTCCGAGCGCCCGACCGCCGAGGAACAGCGTCACGGGATCGTCTCCGGCCCGCGGCGCGAGGTCCTCCGGGGTGGGCTCACGATCGGCGTCCTCGAACGCATCGCGTCGACGGGAGCCATCATCGCGGGATTCCCCGAGGCGCTCGCGATCGTCGTCGCCGTCAAGGGCGTCGGACGCTTCACCGAACTGGAAGCACCCGAGGCCCGGGAACGCTTCATCATCGGCACGTTCGCGAGCCTCATCTGGGCGTGTGCCGCCGCGCTCGTGGCGCACTTCGCGCTGAGATGACGCCAGGGCCCGGCGAGCGTCGGGCGAGCTGATCACGCCGGCTCCTCGTCATTCGTGCGAGCGAGCGTGGCGTCGGTACGGCGACACCCCCGGGTCACCGGGAATCCAGAACCGCCATGGGAACGACGCTCCTCCTCCGGCACCGCTCACTCCGGTGCGGGGTCCGCTCTCGAAGCCGACCGGCTCGCGCGGTACGGCGAGCGAGAATGGCGGGGCCAACAGGTCCGATCCCCCGGCACTGAGAGGGACGCCGAGCGCGATCGAGAGCCGGGCCGGTCCGCGAGCGAGATCCCGGTCGGAGGCCCCGGGACGCCGTCTCCGAGCGAGCTCCAGGCCGTCCACCACCGTCGCACCTCGCAGCAGTACGCCGGCGGATTCGCCGCGCCGCCCGGCGACGACGTTCAAGCACGTATGCATGCCGTAGGTGAAGTAGGCGTACAGATGCGCGGCCTCCCCGAACATCACGGCGTTGCGCGGGGTCATCCCTCGGAACGCATGCGAGCCCGGGTCCTCACCCACACCCCGGTACGCCTCGACCTCGGAGATGCGCACGGCCACCCGTCCGTCGTCCGTGTCGTGCGCGAGCACCGAACCGAGGAGGAGGGGCGCGAGTTCGACGGGGTCGCGGGCGAAGAACTCGCGCCCGACGACGGCGACGTCGGTGGACATCCGGGCGGTCAGCGGCGTGCGGCCGGAAGGCCGGCGACGAGGTGACGGACCCGATCGGTCAGGCGGGCGAACTGCTCGTCGACCCGGTCGGGCGCGGTGCCGCCGACGCCGTCCCGGCTCGCCACCGAGCCCTGCACGGTCAGCACCTCGCGGACCTCGGGCGTCAGATGCGGCGAGATGGAGGCGAGCGCCGCATCGTCGACGGCCTCGAGATCGAGGGAATGCTCCTCGGCGTACCGCACGAGCGCGCCGGTGATCTCGTGGGCGTCGCGGAACGGCACTCGGCGCTTCACCAGCCACTCCGCGACATCCGTGGCGAGGGAGAACCCCGCCGGGGCCAGCTCGGCCATGCGTTCGGTGTGGAACTCGAGCGTCGCGATCATCCCCGTGAACGCGGGCAGCAGCACCTCGAGCGTCTCGACGGAGTCGAAGACGGGCTCCTTGTCCTCCTGGAGGTCGCGGTTGTAGGCGAGCGGCAGCGCCTTCAGCGTCGCCATGAGTCCTGTCAGGTTGCCGATGAGCCGCCCCGACTTGCCTCGAGCGAGCTCGGCGATATCGGGATTCTTCTTCTGCGGCATGATCGACGATCCCGTCGAGTACCCGTCGTCGAGGGTGACGAAGCCGAACTCGCGGGTGTTCCAGAGGATGATCTCCTCGGCGATACGTGAGAGGTCGATGCCGATCATCGCCGCGACGAACGCGAACTCCGCGACGACGTCGCGGCTCGCCGTGCCGTCGATGGAGTTCTCCGCCGGCCCGGCGAGCCCGAGGTCGTGCGCGACGGATGCCGCGTCCAGGCCGAGCGTCGAACCGGCGAGCGCTCCCCCTCCGTACGGCGAGACGTCGACGCGTCTGGCCCAGTCGACGAGTCGCTCCAGGTCGCGCGAGAGCGCCCAGCCATGGGCGAGCAGGTGATGCGCGAGCAGCACCGGCTGGGCGTGCTGCAGGTGCGTCCGTCCCGGCATCACGGCGGTGCGATGCGCGTCGGCCTGAGCCGTCAGCGCGTCGATGAGATGGACGAGGTCCCGGCCGATGACCGCGGCGTGGTCCTTCAGGTAGAGGCGCACGAGGGTGGCGATCTGATCGTTCCGGCTGCGGCCCGCGCGGAGCTTGCCACCGAGCTCGGGTCCGACGATGGCGATGAGTCCCGCCTCCAGCGCACCGTGCACGTCTTCATCGGACTCGGCGGCGACCAGGTCGCCCGCAGCGACGCGGGCGTCGAGCTCGTCGATGCCCGAGAGCATGTCGGCGAGCTCCCGCTCGCTGAGGTATCCCGCAGCGGCGAGGGCGCGCGCGTGCGCTCGGGAGCCGGCGAGGTCGTACACCGCCAGCTGCCAGTCGAAATGCGTCGACTTCGAGAGCCTCGCGAGTTCCGGCGACGGCCCGGACGCGAAGCGGGCACCCCACAGCGAGCCCTCGTTCGTCCCGTGCTCGGCGTCGTGTCCGTCGGGACCGTGGGTCTCGGGCATCACGCGTCCTTCCGCTCGAGGAGCCAGACGAGCAGCGCCTTCTGCGCGTGGAGCCGGTTCTCGGCCTCGTCCCAGATGATCGACTGTTCGCCGTCGATGACGTCGGCGGTCACCTCGTACCCGCGGTCGGCGGGCAGGCAGTGCATGAACACGGCATCGGATGCCGCGAGGGACATGAGGTCCCGGTCCACGCGGTAGTCGCCGAACGTGGCGACGCGATGCGCCTTCTCGTCCTCCTTGCCCATCGACACCCAGGTGTCGGTCACGACGACGTCGGCGCCGGCGACGGACTCCGCGGCATCCGTGAAGAGCGTCACGGATCCGCCGGTGCTCGCGGCGATGCGGTCCGCATCGGCCACGACGGACGCCGCAGGGGCGAACTCCGCAGGTGAGGCCACGCGTACGTGCATCCCCGCGGTGGCGCCGGCGAGCACATAGGACTGCGCCATGTTGGATGCGCCGTCGCCG
Organism: Agromyces sp.; assembly: GCA_031178025.1. Classification (GTDB taxonomy): domain Bacteria; phylum Actinomycetota; class Actinomycetes; order Actinomycetales; family Microbacteriaceae; genus Agromyces. Next base: position 3,433 of record JAPSJU010000218.1, read on the forward strand.
AGGAACGTCACGGTCAGCCCGGCGAGCCGGCCCTTGTGCTCGCGGATGGTGAGCAGGTCCGCGAGCAGCTGACAGGGGTGGAACTCGTCGGAGAGGGCGTTCACCACGGGCACCGTCGTGCCGGCGGCCATCTGCTCGAGGCCCGCCTGGCCGTAGGTGCGCCACACGATCGCCGACACCATGCGCTCGAGCACCCGCGCCGTGTCGGACGGCGTCTCCTTGCCCCCGAGCTGGCTGTTCGCCGTGGAGATGATGAGCGGCGAGCCGCCGAGGTCGGCGATGCCGACCGCGAACGAGACCCGGGTGCGCGTCGAGGACTTGTCGAAGATCACCGCGACGGTCTGGGGGCCGGCGAGCGGCGTCAGCGACCAGCGGTCCTGCTTCAGGCGCACGGCGAGGTCGAGGACCTGGCCCTGCTCGGCCGGGGTGAGGTCGTCGTCGCGGAGGAAATGGCGGGTCATGCGGTTCCGTTCCTGTGGATCACGTCGTGGGGGGTCAGAGTGCTGCTGCGACGGCGGCCAGTGCGCGTGAGAAGCGCTCGGCGAACAGCTCGACGTCGGCGTCGTCGATGATGAGGGGCGGCGCCATGCGGATGGTGGAGTCGTTCGCCGCGTTCACGATGAGGCCCTCTCGCATCGCCTCGGCAACGACTCGCCCGGCGAC
>JAPSJU010000219.1 GCA_031178025.1 Agromyces sp.
CACGGCCGAGGAGATGGCGAGGTACCGATCGGCGGAGGCGGCGGCGCGCCGGTCCCAGGCGCGAAGCGCCGGCCCGGCGATGGAGGTGACGGCATGCTTGAGCCCCCGCCGCCCGCCGAGGTACGCGTCGCGCTGGTAGAGCCACCGCGCCGGCGAGTAGCAGTACACGAGCTTGCGCCCGTTCGTGCGGAAGCCGTGCGCCCACCCGCTGCTGCTCGTGAGGACGACGTCGGCGTCGATGCTGATCGAACTCGAGACGAAGGGAAGGGCGAGGAGTGCGCTGCGATGGTTGCGGCGGACCGGTCGCACGCTGTTCAGCGCGGACGGGCGCACGTCGAGCGAGGCGAACTCCGGGAACGTCGCCTCCGGCTCGAACAGCGTGGTGTAGATCGGGGCGTCCGGGAACGCTCGGGCCATGGCGAGCACGACCTTCTCGGCTCCCCCGCGTTGCGTGAGGTAGTCGTGGGCGATCGCCACGCGCACCTGCTCGCCCATCTCAGCCCTCCCCCGCCTTCGCATGCTCTCCGATCAGCGTCGGATCACTTCTCCGTGTACTCGTAGCCGTACGTGCCGTAGGAGTCCGGCCCTCGCGTCGGCAGCAGGTTGACGACGAGGCCGAGGACCTTCGCGTCGATGTTCTCGAGCGACGACAGCGCGTGGGCGAGCTGCGTCGTGCGCGTCAACCCGGCGGCGCAGACGACGAGGGCGCCGTCGGTGATCTTGCTGAGCACGGCGGCGTCCGTCACGGGCAGCAGTGGCGGTGCGTCGACGATGATCTGCTCGAATTCGCCACGGAGGGCGGTGAGCAGCTCTTCCATGGTGCGCGAGCCCAGCATCTCGCTCGGGTTCGGAGGGCGCGTGCCCGAGGGCAGCACGACGAGCCGTCCGCTCTCGCCCCAGGGCTGGAGGGTGTCCTCGAGCCGCGCGTTGCCGATCAGCACGTCGCTGAGTCCGACGCCGCCTTCGACGCCCATATAGCTCGCGACCCGCGGCCGCCGCAGGTCCGCGTCGATGAGGAGCGTCGACTTGCCGGCATCCGCGAGGGCGATGGCCAGGTTCGCCGCAGTGGTGGTCTTGCCCTCCGACGCGAGCGAGGAGGTGACCACGAGCGCCCTGCTGCTCGCACCGAAGTCGATGAACTGCAGGTTCGTGCGGAGCGAGCGGAACGCCTCGGCACGCGGGCTCCGGGGTCCGGCATGGACGGTCAGGGGGAACTTCGCCGCGGTCGGATCGAAGACGAACCCCGCGAGGATCGGATGCTTCGTGGTCGCCGCGACGTCGCGCTCGCTGTGCACCCGCGTGTCGAGCGCCTGTCGGGCGAAGCCGAACGCGAGCCCGAGGATGAGGCCGAGGACGCCGCCGACGGCGAGGAAGAGCGGGATGGAGGGCGATGACGGACCGTCCGGCTCGGTGGCGCGCTTCACCACGCTCAGGTTCACGAGCGCGCTGTCCTCGCCGACCTGCTCCTCGAGCTCGTCGATGACGACGTCGCGCAGATGACGTGCGACGGAGTTGCTGATCTCCGCGGCTTCGGAGGCCGACTCGCTCGACGCGACGATCTCGATGAGGACGGTGTCGGGGATGACCCTGGCGGTGACCGCCTCTGCCAGTTCCTCCGCGCTCTCGTCGAGGTCGAGCTCGTCGATGACGCGGTCGAGCACGAGCGGGTCGGTCGTCACCTCGACGTAGGACTGCATGCGCGCTTGCGTGTAGCTCGACCCTTGGAACGCCTCGACTGCGGATCCCACCGACTGCGTGGAGACGAAGATGCGCGTCGTCGCCTGGTAGACGGGCGTGGCGGTGAAGGCCAGCGCGGCGGCGACGGCGAGGCCGAGCAGCGTGAAGATGCTGATGCCCAGCCAGCGGCGCCGTAGCGTGTCGACGAAATCCCGCAACTCCACAGACAGCACCTTCCGATTTCAGAACAGAGGTCGAACCGGTCCGAAGACCCGCACGAAGATCGGCGCCGCGCTGGGCCTGCGGCGCCGTTCGATCGCCGTCAGCGGCGATGACGACCGACTGCTCGGATCGAACGGACGGTCATCGTGATTCGTAGCATAGCGATTGGATGCGTCGTCACGGTTTCGCGAGCGCCGTCAACGCGCCGACGATGTCGTCGATCGCGCCCGCGATGGAGTCGCTCACGGAGCGGTAGACGTCGGCGCTCATCCGATAGGGATCCTGGATGTCGAAGACGGACGGGCTCGCGGGGGGAGGCACCATTCCGCGTCGCCGACCGGCGCGGATACTGGTCTCCCGCAGGAAGCTCGCAATGTCGGGAGGCGACAATCGCGGCGTCGCCGCGTCGACCGGAAGGCCCGTCATCGAGTCGACGATGCGCGCGTACTCGACGAGGGTGAACGCCTTCGTCACGAGACGAGGCGCGAGCTTCACCGCGCTGCGGCGCTGGTCGCGCGTCATCGTGAGCAGCAGGTCGACGTCGTCGAGCATCTCGGGAGTGAGGGGGGTGACCGAATGCGGCCGCACCGGCGCCCCGAGCCGACGGAGTTGATCGAGCACCTCGGCCGGTCGTTCCAGTTCGCGGTTGATCGCCGTGCCGGCGCTTCGCACGGCGATCGACCGCGATCGCTCCTGCTGCCCGTCGTCGCCGTCGGCCCAGGAGCGGATGGCGCGCTCGAGACGGTCCGACAGCACCGCTTCGGCGATCGGCGACCGGCAGATGTTGCCCGTGCAGACGATCAGGACGGTGAAGGGCGCGGTTGGCGTGGTGACGGAATCGGCGACTGCGGCGGGAGCTGCTGCTGCGGTCTCCGACTCCCCCACCAAGTCTTCGAGGTGCTGCGACGGCATGCGTTCCACCATAAGCTACGGCGTACCCGGGGATCGACCGTGGCGCTGCCTCTCCGACCGCGAAAATACGGGGGATCGCCTCCTCTTCAGCGCCATACGCCGCTTCTTCCGCCCTCGCTTGCCTCCCCGCCATATGCTCCCCATAGAATCAAGGACCCGCATTCGTCAGCGTCGACAGACTCTCGGGACCATCACGACCACTCACCGCAATCGGGGAAGACATGACAGGCGAACGCACGGCACTTCTGACGGGAATCACGGGTCAGGACGGAGGGCACCTCGCGGAACTCCTTCACGCGGAGGGATACGAGGTGTTCGGCGTGATCCGCGGCCAGAACAATCCGCGTCGGGAGTCCGTCATGCGCGAGTTCCCCTATGTGAAGCTCATCGAGGGCGACCTGACGGATCCGACCTCCATGGTCCGCGCCGTCGAGGCGACCCAGCCCGACGAGCTGTACAACCTCGCCGCCATCAGCCACGTGGGGTATTCGTTCAAGAACCCGTTCCTGACCGGGGCGGTCACCGGCAACGGCGTGCTCAACGTGCTCGAGGCGGTGCGGGTTGCGGGCCTCGCCGAGAAGACGAAGATCTACCAGGCGTCGACGTCGGAGATGTTCGGCGGCCTCGACTACAACCGACCGGGCGCGGGGTACAACGAGGACTCGCTCTTCCACCCGCGCAGCCCCTATGGCGTCGCGAAGCTCTACGCGCACTGGATCGCGAAGAACTACCGTGAGAGCTACGGCATGTTCATCTCCTGCGGCATCCTCTTCAACCACGAAGGGGAACGCCGCGGTGTCGAGTTCGTCACCCGCAAGATCACGCACGCCGTCGCCCGCATCAAGCTCGGCCTGCAGGACACGATCGAGCTCGGCGACCTGTGGCCGAAGCGCGACTGGGGATATGCCGGCGATTACGTGCGTGGCATGTGGCTCATGATGCAGCACCACCAGCCCGACGACTTCGTGCTGGCATCGGGCGAGACTCACTCCATCGAGGAGTTCCTCACCCTCGCCTTCGCGGAGATCGGCATCGACGACTGGCGCCCGTACGTCGTGCAGAATCCCGAGTTCATGCGACCTGCCGAGGTCGACATCCTGCTGGGCGACCCGACGAAGGCCGAGCGCGAACTCGGTTGGAGGCGCGAAGTGGACTTCCCGGGCCTCGTCTCACGGATGGTGGCGCACGACCTGTCGCTCATCTCGGTCGACGCCAACGTGTGACCCGAGCGGCCCTCGGCATGCCGGGGGCCGCTCTGCG
>JAPSJU010000220.1 GCA_031178025.1 Agromyces sp.
GGGCTGAGTCGAGCGCTGGAACCGCTCGCCGGCTCCTCGGCCGCCGCGGCAGCCGTCGTGCTCGTCACCCTGCTCGTGCGCGCAGCACTCATCCCCGTCGGCATCTCCCAGGCGAAGGCCGAGCGCACGAGAGCACGGCTCGCTCCCAAGCTCGCCGAGCTGCGCCGCCGACACGGCGACGACCGTGACCGCCTGCAGCGCGAGACGATGGCGCTGTACGCGGAGGAGGGCGCGTCGCCCTTCGCCGGCTGCCTGCCCGTGCTCATCCAGGCACCCGTGGTGGGCGTGATCTACGCCCTCTTCATCCTCCCGGAGATCGCGGGACATCCGAACGGGCTCCTGGATCAGGCGCTCGCCGGCGTGCCCCTCGGCTCGAGCCTCGCCGGGTCGCTCGTCGCGGGGGCCGTCACCCCTCCGGCGCTCCTCGTCTTCGGCATCGTCATCCTCGGGATCGCCATGGTCGGCGAGGTGACGCGTCGGGCGTTCCGCGCCCGCCCGCTCGAGGGAACCGTTCCGGCGCCGGCGACGCCTGCGTCGCGGACGACGCCCGGATCGTCGGATGCGGGGACGGATGCATCCGCGCTGCTCGGGTCGACCGGGTTCCAGCGCACCCTCGGCCTGCTGCAGTTCGCCACGGCGGTGATCGCGGTGTTCGTGCCGCTCGCCGCAGCGCTGTACCTGCTCGTGACCGTCGCGTGGACGCTCGGGCAGCGGATGGTCCTTCGCCGGGCGTACCCGTCGTCGCCGGCCGCGGCGCCGGTGTGAGGCGGGGTGATGGCCCGACGCTCAGCCGACGGCGTCAGCGAGCTCGACGAAGCGGCGCAGCATCCGCTGCGGTTCGGTGACGGATGCCGCCGCGAGCCGTGCGCTCACGTCGCGCAGCTCGCTCGCCGGGAAGTACCCGTGGTGGCGGTAGACCTGCGCCCGGGCGATGAAGTCGTGCGCCGAGACCTCGGGGTGGAACTGCGTGGCGTACGCCCGCCGACCCACCCGGTACACCTGCACCGGGCACGCGGCCGACGAGGCGAGCAGTACGGCATCGTGCGGCAGCCGCTCGGTGGACTCCTTGTGCGCGACGAGGGCGTCGAATCGCTCGGGAAGCACGCCCGTGAGCGGGTCGGCGGCGCCCTCCGGCGTGAGCGCGATCTCGACCGCGGCGGCCTGCTCGCCGTGCCGCGTGCCGACGGTGCCGCCGAGCACGCGCGTGAGCACGCCGATGCCGTAGCAGGTGAACAGCAGCGGCGCATCGCGCTCGAGCGCCGCCTCGGCGAGGCGGGCGAGATCCGACTCCACGCGTCGCTGCACCGGATGCTTGCCCGACTCCGGAGTCGTGACGTTGTACGGGCTGCCGCCCACCACCACGCCCGCGAACTCCTCGAGCCGCACGTCGCCGAGCGGCTCGACATCGAGCCGCACATGCTCCAGGCGGCCGGCGTCGACGTCCATCGCGCGCCGCACCGACTCGACCTCGGGGCCCACGGCCTCGACCTCGGGGCGGGCCGAGAGGAAGAGGAAGGGCCGTTCCGGAGTCATCGGCCCCTCCGCCGATGGCGTTGCTTCGCCCCCTGGCCGCTGCGGGGTGTGCGCCGGCGCGACGACGCCGCGCCCGAGCGCCCGGCCGCCGCACGCTCCGCGGCGCGCCGCTCGGCCGCGGCGAGCTTCGCAGCCTTCGCCGGCGACACCGCCGGTTCGTCGGATGCCGCGCCGCGGGAGCTCGCCGCCCGGCGCCCGCGCACGATCCCCACGAACTCCTGGATGTCGTCGTCGTCGCGTTCGACGCGCCAGACGAGCGCGATGCGCGTCGGCGCGGCATCCGTCACCGGAACCGCGACGACGTCGCGACGGGAGTGGAGCCTCGCGACGCCGTGGGGGAGGAGCGCGTACCCGGTTCCGGCGGCGACGAGCTCGACGGTCGTGGCGCTGTCGGCCTGTACCGGCGCGAGCGGCTCGTCGGCGAGCTCGCCGAGGGTGAGCGACTCGGCGTCCGCGAGCGGGTGGTCCTTCGGCAGCACGGCGACGTGGAGCTCCTCCCAGAGCTCGATCGCGTGCAGGCCCTCGTGCTCGACGGGCAGCCGCACCAGGGCGACATCGGCATCGCCGGCGAGCAGCTCGTCGAGCTGCGCGGCCTGCTCGACTCGGACCGCCTCGAGAGGCAGGTCGGGTCGGCGCTGGGCCCACACCCGCAGCCATTTCGCCGGGCTCACGCCGGCCACGTAACGGAGCCTCAGCGTCACAGCGCCCCCGTTCATGTGCAGCCCTCGCGGCCGTTGCCGGCCTCTCCACAGCGTAGACGATGCGGATGAGGCGGCGATCGGTCCGCGGACGCCGGACAACGGGGTTACGGTGTGAGGGTGAGTCAGTCCCAGTCGATGAAACCCGAGACCGCAGCCAAGAAGCTCGGCATCCTGCTCGAGGCCGCGCCCGAGGAGTTCCGCGAGGGCGTCGTCACGCGGGATGAGCTCAACGCGCTCCTCGCTGATCCGCCCGAGTGGCTGCAGGTGCTCCGCCGGGAAGGGCCGCACCCGCGCCAGGTCGTCGCCGCGAAGCTCGGCGTCTCGAACTCGGGCCTCTCCCGCGGCGGCATCACGGAGCCCCTCACGACGGCCGAGATCAAGGCCCTGCTGGTGCAACCGCCGCAGTGGCTCGTGCAGGAGCGCGCGACGCAGGCGGCCGTGCGCGCCGAGAAGCGCCGGGTCGCCGACCGCGACGCGGAACGCGCCGCACGCGGTCCTCACGAGGCGGGCGGCGGGGGCGGCGGAGCGGGCGTCTGACGGTTCAGGCGGCGGAGGCGTACCGCTGCCGCAGGAACGCCGCGACGTCGGCGAGCTCCCGTTCCGACACGGAGTGCCCGACGCCCTCGTAGATCCGCTCGTCGACGGAGGCGTGCGCGGGCAGCCACATCTGCGTGTGCTCGACCATGTGCGGCGGGATCACCTGGTCGTCGGCACCCCTGCCCCAGAAGACGGGCGGCGCGAGTCGCGACATCCGCTCATCGCCCTCGCGTTCGCCGCCGAGCGCGAAGCCCGCCAGGTTGACGACGAAGTCGATGCGCTCGGGGGCGCGGCGCACGAGTTCGAGCGCCATCGCGGCCCCCTGCGAGAATCCGAGCAGCCCGACCGACGCCACGCCGGGCGCCGCACGGTCGAGCCACTCGAGGATCGCGGCGGCGGTCCGTTCCGCCAGGGCGAACGTCACTTCGCCGGTGCGATCGTCGACCGCGCGCGGGAACCACGCGTAGCCGTAGTCGACACGCAACGGGGCGCGAAGCGAGGCGATCGCCGGCTCGAGGGGCAGGTACGGCGCGAGCCCGAACAGGTCGCCCTCGTTCGAGTTGTAGCCGTGCAGCAGGAGCAGCAGCGGCCGCCCCGCCCGATCGGCAGCGGACGCCGACCACAGCACCGCCTCGTCGTCGATGCGCGTCTCGGGCATGGCTCCTCCGCTCCGGGCGATGGATGCCGCGGGCCGGCGGCTTCCCGGATGCGCCCGTGTTCGAGCGTACCTGCGACCACCGTGAGGCAGAATCGAGGCATGAGCGTGCGCACCCCGGATCCCGACTGGAACCCCGACGACGAGCCGACCTCGCGTCCGTCCGGGAATCCCGGATGGCTCTCCGACATCGAGCTGGCCGAGGTGCGCGGCCGGCTGCCGCTGCTCTACGTCGAGGCGGTGCCCGTGCGCGTCGACGGTCTCGGCCAGGTCACCGAGGCCGGCGTGCTGCTGCGGGCCAACGCCGTGGGGGAGATGACCCGCACGCTCGTGTCGGGACGGGTGATGTACGGCGAGACCCTCCGCGACGCGTTGTTCCGGCACCTCGAGAAGGACCTCGGGCCGATGGCCTTCCCCCTGCTGCCCGCGAGTCCGGTGCCGTTCACGGTCGCCGAGTACTTCCCGCTGCCCGGGATCTCGCCGTTCACCGACGAGCGGCAGCACGCCGTCTCGCTCGCCTACGTGGTCCCCGTGACGGGCACGTGCGAGCCGAGGCAGGACGCGCTCGAGGTCACGTGGATGACCCCGGCCGAGGCGGTGTCCGATTCGATCGCCTCGGAGATGGAGGGCGGGCGCGG
>JAPSJU010000221.1 GCA_031178025.1 Agromyces sp.
CTAGGGCGGGGCCCGGACACCGAGCGGCGGTCAGGCTCGCCCGCCTGCCGCCTCCGCTCGGGATGCACGGCGGTCGGAATCCTCGAGGCGCGGCACGACGAGCCAGAGGCCCACGACCACGATCGCGCCGACGACGAGCGCCACCACGCCGGCGACCCGACCGAGCGCGAAGTCGAAGATGAGGCCCGTGACTCCCACCACGAGCAGCGCGACGACGCCGAGCTGCACGATGAACAGCCGGTTCCCCACGCGCACCACCTGGTCCTTCACCCTGCGCCCGAAGAGCGCGCGATGCAGGGCGACCGGTGCGAGTCCGACGACGGTCGCGAGCCCGGCGAGCGCGACGAGCGTGAGGTAGAGCGTGAACTGGTACCCGTCGAGATCGGTGAACCGGGGCTGGAACGCCACCGCGAGCAGGAAGCCGCTCATCAGCTGCGTGCCGGTGAGCGCGACGCGCAGCTCCTGGAGGATCTCGTTCCAGTTGCGGTCGCTGCGTTCCGTCGCCGTTTCGTTGCGCCCGTCGCCGCGGTCCACATCCAGCTGGGATGGGGCATCCGGGCCGGCCGGATCCGCATGTCGGCTCACGTTCATGCTCGATCGTAGCCATACGGGGTCTCGGTGGTTCAAGCCCTTGCGCCACGGAGGTCTGGCAGTGCCTCGCTCACTCCTGCGAGGATCGAGGGTGGACCGGAAGGCGGAGCGGACCGTGGGATACAGCATCGAAGGCGTCGAGGGCCTGCCCGAGGTCGAGCCCGGCGACGACCTCGCCGCGCTCATCGCCGGCGCGGTGGAGCTCGCCGATGGCGACATCGTCGTCGTCACGTCGAAGATCGTGTCGAAGGCCGAGGGGCGCATCATCGAAGCCGACGACCGGGAAGCCGCCATCCTGGCCGAGACCGTGCGCGTGGTGGCCACCCGCCAGCACGACGGTGGCGTCACGCGCATCGTCGAGAACCGCCAGGGCATCATCGGCGCCGCGGCCGGCGTCGACGCGTCGAACGCGCCCGACGGCACCGTGCTGCTCCTGCCCGTCGACCCCGACGCCTCCGCACGTGCGCTCGCCACCGGCATCCGTGCGCTGACGGGCGCGTTCATCGGCGTGATCCTCTCGGACACGCTCGGCCGGCCATGGCGTGAGGGCCAGACCGACATCGCGATCGGCGCGGCCGGCGTGCACGTCTTCGACGACCTGCGAGGGTCGACGGATGCCTCAGGCAAGCCGCTCGCGGTCACGATGCCGTGCGTCGCCGACGAGATCGCCGGCGCGGCCGAGCTCGTGAAGGGCAAGTCGTCGGGTGTTCCGGTGGCCGTCGTCCGCGGTCTCGCGCAGTACGTGGGCGACCTCGACCTGCCGGGTGCCCGCAGCATCCAGCGTCCCGCCGATCGGGACCTCTTCCGGATCGGCGCTGACGAGGCGTACAACGAGGGGTACCGCGACGGGTACGAGGAGGCGTTGGCCGAGGAGCCGCCCTCCGTCGGATGAGCCGGCACCCGCGCGACCGGAAGCAGGGGAGGATGGAGGGGTGTCAGCGCACATCGGCTACGCCGCGATGCTCGAGCGGTTCCCGCCCGCCGAGGCGGTCGCGCTCGCTGCGCTCGCCGAGTCGCATGGCTTCCGCGGCGTCATGGCGACCGACCACTTCCAGCCGTGGGTGCCCGCGCAGGGCGAGTCGTCGTTCGTGTGGAGCGTGCTCGGGGCGATCGGCGAGCGCACGACGGCGGACCTCGGTCCCGGCGTCACGACGCCGTCGTTCCGGATGCATCCTGCGGTCGTCGCCCAGGCGAGTGCGACGCTCGGCTCCCTCTACCCGGGCCGCCACTGGCTCGGACTCGGCTCGGGTGAGGCGATCAACGAGCATGTCGTGGGGGCGTACTGGCCCGAAGCGCCAGAGCGCATCAGCCGCATGTTCGAGGCAGTGGAGGTCATCAAGAAGCTCTTCGCCGGATCCCTCTCGGGCCGCGACGTGCGGCACTCGGGTCCGCACTTCCGGCTCGAGTCCACCCGACTGTGGACGATGCCGGCGGTCGCTCCCGAGATCCTCGTCGCCGCGTCGGGGCCGGTGACCGCGCGTCGAGCGGGCCGCACGGTCGACGGCTTCATCACGATCGGCGGCCCGAGCGACCGGCTCGGCCCGCTCATCACCCGCTTCAGCGAGGGCGCACGCGAAGCCGGTCGGAGCGCGTCGGCGATGCCGAAGGTCGTGCAGCTGCACCTGTCCTGGGCGGCGACCGACGAGGAGGCGACGGCGAACGCCCTGCGCGAGTGGCCGAACGGCGGCATGCGATTCCCGCGCAGCGACATCCGTTCGCCGTTCGAGTTCGATCAGCTCGCCCGTACCGTGCGCCCTGAGGACTTCGGCGGGCGCCTGGTCGTCTCGGCCGACCCCGACGTGCACCGGGCCGACATCCAGCGGCACCTCGACCTCGGCTTCAACCGGATCTACCTGCACAACGTCGGACGCAACCAGGCGGAGTTCCTCGAGGTCTTCGGTCGCGACGTGCTGCCGGCACTGCGCGCATGACCCGCGGCTGGACGGTCGTCATCCCCGTGAAGGGCACGCCAGGGGCGAAGAGCAGGCTCGCCCCGGCGGTGCCGGATGGGGCGCGCGCGGTACTGGCCCGTGCGTTCGCGCTCGACACGGTCGCGGCGGCGCTCGCCGCCCATCCGGTCGAGCGGGTCATCGTCGTCGGCGACGACCCGTCGCTCGCGGGCGATGCGGAGTTCCTGCCCGAGCCGGGCGGCAGCGGGCGTGGACTGGCGGCGGCGATCCGGCACGGGGTCGCGCTCGCGCGATCCGCTCCCCGAGACGCCACGGCGTCCCGCGCCGAGGACTCCGTCCCGGTCGCGGTGCTCCTCGGTGACCTGCCCGCCCTGCGCCCCGAGGAGCTCTCGGCGGCGCTCGCCGTCGCGGTGCGGCATCCGCGCACGTTCGTGCGCGACGCCGACGGGACCGGAACGACGCTCGCGACCGCGGCCGCCGGAGTGGAGCTCGACGCGCAGTTCGGCGGCGACTCCGCGGCACGCCACACGACGGCCGGGTTCGCCGAGCTCGACGCATCGGCGTGGCCCGGGCTCATACGCGACGTCGACACGGTCGACGCGCTCGAAGCCGTGCTGCACCATGGAGTCGGCGACCACACCGCCCACGCCGTCGCGCGTCTCGCCGATCGAAAGGGAACACCATGACGCTCACCCTCGGATACAAGGCCTCCGCCGAGCAGTTCGCGCCGCGGGAGCTCGTCGAGATCGCCGTCGCCGCGGAGGGGCACGGGTTCGAGTCGGTGTTCACGAGCGATCACTTCCAGCCATGGCGGCACACGGGCGGACACGCTCCGTTCTCGCTCGCCTGGATGGCCGCGGTCGGCGAGCGGACGTCGACGATCCGGATCGGCACGAGCGTCATGACGCCGACCTTCCGCTACAACCCGGCGGTCATCGCGCAGGCGTTCGCCTCGCTCGGCGTGCTGTACCCGGGACGGGTCATCGCCGGCTTCGGCAGCGGCGAGGCGCTCAACGAGATCGCCACCGGATTCCAGGGTCCCGGCGAGCAGCAGTGGCCGGAGTTCAAGGAGCGCTTCGCGCGGCTCCGCGAGTCGATCCGGCTGATGCGCGAGCTGTGGGTCGGCGACCGCGTGAGCTTCGACGGCGAGTACTACTCGACGCACGACGCGTCCATCTACGACGTGCCGGAGGGCGGGGTGCCGGTCTACATCGCCGCGGGCGGGCCGATGGTCGCCCGGTACGCGGGGCGCGCCGGCGACGGGTTCATCTGCACCTCCGGCAAGGGGATGGAGCTCTACACGGAGCAGCTCATCCCCTCGGTCAAGGAGGGCGCCGCGGCCGCGGGGCGGGATTTCGACGCCATCGACCGGATGATCGAGATCAAGCTCTCGTACGAGGAGACCGAGGAGGCGGCACTCGAGAACACCCGCTTCTGGTCGCCGCTCTCGCTCTCGAAGGAGCAGAAGCACGACATCACCGACCCCGTCGAGATGGAGCGCGCGGCCGACGCCCTGCCGATCGAGCAGATCGCGAAGCGCTGGATCGTCGGCACCGACCC
>JAPSJU010000222.1 GCA_031178025.1 Agromyces sp.
GCACGGCACGAGACCAGGCAGAGTTCGGGTCCCCGCCTGGTCTCGTGCCGCTCGTCCGTCGTGAGCGCCGAGGCGCCTACCAGAGCATGATCGCGATGGGTACCGATCGGGAGTCAGCGTAGCCCTCGCCGCCGTCGAACGTGACGGTGAGCACGTGCACGCCGGCGCTGAGCTTCGGCAGCTTCACGTTCCGGAATCGTCCGTCCTCACCGGCCGTGAGCTCGGTCGTCGCGACGACGCGGTCGCCCGCGAGGATCGTGACCGTGCCCACCGCCTCGGTGCCGTCGGCGGCCGACACGTGTCCCGAGATCTTCACGGACGAGCCGGCCTTCGCGAACACCTTGCTCGGCACGGCGACGACGGAGGTCTCGACGGCGGGCGGCGGCTGCTCGTCGACGAGCACCGCGACCGAGCGTGCCGGCACGGTGACCGCGCCGCTCTCGGCATCCCACGCCGTCGCCTTCACGACCTCGTCGGAGCCCGACGCCTGCGCCTCGGCGAGTTCGAACGACCGACCGGCGAGCCCGTCGACGGTCTCCGTGATCGCCTCCGGCGATGCGTTGAAGACGACGAGCGCGCCCTCGAGCTCGGGGTCGACGTCGTCGCCGACGAGGTCGTCGATGAGCATCGTGATGAGGCCCGGTGTGGCGTCCGCTCCGCTGTTGGGGAACGTCACCTTCTCGTCGATGAGCTCCGCCGATCCGAGCTGCAGCAGGTCGACCGTCGAGCGCACGCGCAGCAGGTCGAGGGCGGATGCCTCGGCCGCCGCGATGTCGGCGGGCGCCGGCTTCAGCGCGGGGTTCGCGAGCAGCGGCGCCATGATCGGCCACTTGCCCTCGTTGTCGGCGGCCGGCGGGAGGCCCGACCCGAAGGTCGACTCCTGGCCCGTCCAGTCGATCCGGTTGAACCAGTCGCCCGAGTTGTAGCTGTTCCGGTCGAGCGACTTGGAGCGCAGCAGCTCGGTGCCGGCGTGCCAGAACGAGGGCGACTGCGACAGCGTCACGGTCGCGAGCGACAGCGTGTTCATGCGCACGCGGTCGGCCATCGACGTGTCGGTCGGCAGCTTCAGCACGCCGAGGTCGTACAGCGTCTCGTTGTCGTGCGCATCGACGTAGTTGATGACCTCATCGGGCTCGTCGGCGTAGCCCGCCGGCGCACCGTTGTAGTCGACCTCAGCTCCGCTCTTCAGCACGCCGTCGTAGCCGGTGAACTCGAAGTCCCGGAGGTTGCCGGCGAGGCCGAGCTTCACGAGGTCGGTCTGCTGGCCGAGGGTGCGCACCTGCTCGGCGGGCCGTTCGAGGGTCCGGCCGTTCGGGTCTCCGGCGAGCCCGGTGCCGAAGCCCTGCTCGAAGAGCGACTCCCCCACTACCGGGCTGCCGCCGTGGACGCCGTCGCGGAGGCGATCGTTGAACGTGCCGATGCCCGTGCCACCCAGCTGACCCTGCGTGGCCTGTTCGAAGAGCGCGTTGTTCGCGACCTCGCCGAAGTTCCAGCCCTCGCCGTAGAGGTACACGGCCGAGCCGTCGACGCCGTGCTCCTCGAGGGTGAGCTCGTCGAGCGCGGCCCGCACGGCGAGCATGTTCGCCTTCGAGTGGTGGCCCATGAGGTCGAAGCGGAACCCGTCGACCTTGTACTCCTCGGCCCACAGCACGACCGAGTCGACCATGAGCTTCTCGGCGACCTCATGCTCGGTGGCGATGTTCTGGCAGCACGTCGAGGTCTCGACGTTGCCCGCCTTGTTCAGCCGCTGGTAGTAGCCGGGCACGATGCGGTCGAGCACCGACTTCTCACCCTGGCCGGATGCCGCGGTGTGGTTGTACACCTCGTCGAGCACGACCTGGAGGCCCGTCGCATGCAGGGCACCCACCATCTCGCGGAACTCCGCGACGCGGGCGCCGCCGTCCGGGTCCACCGCGTAGGAGCCCTCGGGCGCCTGGAAGTGGAACGGGTCGTAACCCCAGTTGAATCCGTCGAGGTCGCGGATCGACTCGAGGCAGGCCTGCTGCTCCGGCGACGCCGGTCCGAACGACGCGAGATCGCACGGCGGCGTGGCCTGGGCCGCGCGCTCCTCCTCGATCGTGGCGATGTCGAAGGTCGGCAGCAGGTGCACCGTGTTGATGCCGGCGTCGGCGAGCTGCTCGAGCTGCTGCGTTCCGGCCGAGTCGCGGGTGAACGCGCGGTACGTGCCGCGCTCCTCCGCCGGCACCGTCTCGTCGGTGATCGAGAAGTCGCGCACGTGCAGCTCGTAGATGGCCCGGTCGACGGGTCGCTCGACGACGGGGGCGGGGGTCTCCGCCCACTGCTCGGGCGCGAGCGCCGGGTCGTCGAGGTCGACGACCACCGAGCGCACCGAGTTCGTCGTGAGGGCGATCGAGTACGGGTCGGTGACCGAGTTCGTCTCGATCGCGCCGGTGGTGGGTGCGTAGACCTCGACCGACCAGCGGTACTCGTCGCCGGCGCTCAGACCGCCGACGCTCCAGGTGCCGTCGGCCGCATCGAACTCGGCCCCGATCACCTCGGGGTCACCGGTCGCGCCGGCGCTCCACCGCTCGAGGGCCACCGCCTGCGCGGTCGGCGCCCACAGGGCGAGGCTCGCGACGTCGTCCTGCCAGCGCACGCCGAGGGGCTCGGCCGCCACGGCGTCGCCGTAGAGGTCGTCGAGCACGCCCGGCAGCTGCAGCCCGGTGAAGGCGGTGAGCGCGTCACCGGTCGACTGGGCGACCGCGAGCTGCTCGGTGAGGAGCTCCTGCACCGCCGCACGGTCGAGCCCGACGGGATGCAGCGCGAGGTACCCCTCGAGTGCCGGGAAGGTCGCCAGCTGCGCGTCGCTGAGTCCGGCGGGGTCGACTTCGAGCGCCACGGGTGCACCGCCGCCGCTCACCGCGCCCTCGGCGGCGACGAGCGTCGCGTCGGGCGAGTGCTCGAGCGTCCATGCGGCATCCGTCGCGTCGGCGCCGCCGAGCAGCTCGGCCGGCCAGGCGATCGTGTCCTCGCTCACCCAGTGCGCCCGCAGCTCGCCCGAGCCCGCGAGGGGCGGGTCGGTGACGACGATCTCGAGCACGTGGGTCGCGAGGGTGTAGCGGAACTCGATGAGCTTGCCGGCGGTGGCGCTGAACGAGTAGTTCGCACCGCCGGGCGCGCCGCCCACGCCGTAGTTCTCGTTCCAGCTGAGGCCGTGGGCGACCTTCACCTCGTACGAGCCGTCGGGGATCGACGACGTCGACCAGGTGTACACGCCGTCCTTGTCGCCGTCCTGCATGAGCGAGGCGAGGCACTCGGGCTGCCAGTCGCCGGGGCATCCGACCTCGGACTGGAAGCTGCCGGGCAGCGTCACGACGGGCCCTTCGGCGGTCGACGAGACGACCTTCGTGTTCGGGTTCCAGTAGAACGTGATCGAGCCGCCGGGGTGCGAGTAGGCGACGTTCGGGCCGTTCTGCTCGCCGTTCGCCCCGTAGTTGAGGTCCCAGCTGCCGTTGAGTGCGACCTTGTACTCGTAGTCGCCGGCGGGCAGGTCGAAGGTGCCGGCGTAGATGCCGTCGGCGCGCAGCGTGAGCTTCGCGGCCTCGCAGCCGGGGGCCCAGTCGCCGGCGCAGCCCATCTCGGAGTTGTGCGAGCCCGGCACCGTCACGAGCTCGATGGGCGTCTCGGGCTCCTCCTCCTCCACGAGGTTGACCGCGTGGCCGACGCTCGCGTAGGTCGAGGCGGCCGAGCGGTTGCCTGCGGCATCCGTCGACACGGCGCGGTACTCGAGCAGCGTGCCGTTCGCGAGTCCGGCCGTGTCGTGGAAGACCCGCGGGCTCGTGTCCTCGGCGGTGCCGAGGGCGTGCCACTCGTCGGATCCGGCGACGCGCCAGGCGAAGCTCGTCTCCTGCCACGTGGCGTCGTCGACGTCGGCGACGACCGGAGCGACGCCGTTCACGCCGGCACCGGCCGTCGGGGCGGAGATCGAGATGGCGGATGCCGCGTCGGGCGCGCTCACCGTCCGGTCGGCCTTCAGCACCACGGTGCCGAGGGCGGGCACGGTGACGGATGCCACCCCGTCGGCGTCCGCGACGACGG
>JAPSJU010000223.1 GCA_031178025.1 Agromyces sp.
GGCCGGGAGGCCTCCGGGAGGGGAGGCGAGCCTCGGCCCGCCTCCCGTCCCGGAGGGCGGATCCGGTCAGCCGTTGAGGATCGCCTCGATCTCGTCGTCCGCCGTCGCGGCGAGCGCTGCGACGTCACCGCCCTGGGCGATGTTGACGAAGAGGTCCTGGAGGATGCCGGCCGCCTCGACGTCGGCCCACTTGGGCGACGCGGGGGTGAGCTTGGCGTTGCCCGCGGCCGCGGCGATCGCCTGCGCCACCTCGTCGGTGCCGAGCGTGTCGGCGAGGGAGAGCTTCGCCGGAACGAGGCCGCCCGTGCCGTAGATCGTCTGGAACTCATCGGACAGGATGATCTTCAGGGCATCCACGGCGAGTTCCGGATGGGCCGACTTCGCGGAGACGCCGATGTTCGAGCCGCCTGCGAAGACCTGGGCGGCGCCGCCGTCCATTCCGGGAAGGGCGTACACGCCGAGGTTGGCCTCCTGCTCGGGGCAGCCGGGCGCCTCGGCATCGGCCGGGGCGAGGATCGACCACTTGACCCAGCTCGGGGCCGACAGCTGCAACGTCGTGCCATCGCAGAACCCGACCTCGGGGCTCGTCTCCTGTCCGTCCTTCGGAGCGCGGGAGGCAGTGGTCATCACCTGCTGGATCTGCTCCAGCCCGGCGATCGACTCGTCCGAGGAGAGCTGCGCATCCCAGGTGTCACCCTCGGGAACGGCGACCTCGCCGCCGTTCTCCCAGATGAAGGGAAGCGCGTTGTACCAGTCCTGCCCGGGCCACCAGATACCCGACTTCCCGGGATTGGCGGCGGCGAGGGCCTCGCCGTTGGCGACGTACTCGTCGAGCGTGGTGGGCACCGTGAGGCCGGCCGCCGCGAGCGCGTCCTTCTTGTAGAACACGAGGCGGGCCCCCGAGTACAACGGAGCCGCGTAGAACCTCCCGTCGTAGGAGCCGGCCTCGACGAAGCCGGGGAGCAGGTCGTCTCCGCCGAGCTCCTCGTAGTGCTCCGTCAGGTCGAGGAAGGCGCCGGCCGAGGTGAACGCGGAGGCCTGGGTGTTGCCCACCTCCACGACGTCCGGGCTGTCCGAGCCCGAGAGGCTCGTCGTCAGGCGGTCGACGAGACCGTCCCACGACTGCTCTTCGATCACGAGGGTCGAACCCGGGTGCTCCTCCTCGAAGGTCTCCACCAGGTAGTCGCGGGCCTCGTCCGGCGTGTCGGTGCCGACCAGCCAGACGCGGATCTCCGCACCCTCGTCGCTGCCGCCGGCGGTACCGCCGCTCGCGCAGCCGCCGAGGGTCAGCGCAGCAGCGGCGCCGAGCGCCGCGATGCCGAGTTTCCTCATTGTCGTTTCCTTTCATGGGGGTGGGGGTGGGGAGCAGCGGGGGTTCGCTGCGCCCGTGATGCCTGGAACTGCGTCATGACACTCCGAGCTCTCCGGAGAGCACCATGACGGCCGCGCCGCGAAGCACGACGTCCTCCGCCTGCTCGGTCATCCGGAGCGTCAGGTCACGACCGTGCGCCGCCATGGTCCGTGCTCGGAGCGTGTCGACCGTCGCGCCGTGCAGCGCGCCCTCGAGCAGCTCGGCGGGTCCGCTCAGCACGACCTCCGAGAGGTTCAGCGCCGCCACCACGGGAGCGAGCACGATCCCGAGTCGCCGCCCCGCCTCGCGGAGGATGTCCTCGCGAGCGGATCCCGCGTCACGATGGTCATCGCCGATGGCGTCGAGCTGGGCCGTGAGGCGGGGCACGGCGAGCCAGGCCTCGAGGCAACCGTGCTTGCCGCAGGCGCAGCGAGGGCCGCCGTCGGTGCCGACGACGACGTGGCCGATCTCACCGGCGGCGAACCCGCCGCCGATGACGGGGCGACCGCCGACGATGAGCCCGGCGCCGACTCCGTGGCCGATCTTCACGAGCAGGAGGTCGTCGTGCCGGGTCACGCCGTGTTCGGCGAGCACGGCGACGTTGGCGTCGTTGCCGACATGCACCGGGAGCGAGAACTCCTCGGCGAGCCGGGCCTGCAGTGCCACGTCGCTCCAGCCGAGGTTCGGTGCCGAGGTCACGACGCCGTGGGGATCGACGACACCGGGCGAGCCGACGCCGACGCCGAGCAGCGGCGTGGTGGTGGAGGCGATGAGCCTGCGCACGAGGTCGCTGACGAGCGCGAGGGCCGCCTCCCCGGTGGCGGCGCCGAGCGCGAGCTCGGCGCGCGAGACGATCGCGCCGTGGAGGTCGATCACGGCGCCGTGGAATCGTTCATGGTCGGAGAGATCGATTCCGATGATCTGGAACGCGGCCCGGTCGACATCGATGAGGGTCGCGGGCTTGCCGGGCCGCGGGTGCTCGCGCTGGCCCAGTTCGACGACGAGGCCTTCGGCGATGAGGCCGGCGACCAGGTCGGAGACGGTGACCCGCGTGAGGCCGGTGCCGCGCGAGAGATCGGCTCGGCTCTGGGCGCCGGAGGTGTACAGGGTCTGCAGCACGAGCGAGCGGTTGTGGCTCCGGGCGTGCTCCGGGAGGACCTTGCCGGTGGGGCGCAGCGCGCGGGACCTGGTGAAGATCGGTGCTCCACCGAAGGGCACGGTGAGCACGTCGGCGCCTCGCTCGCGAGCGCTTCCATCTGCTGCGATCGTGCCTCGTTGCCCGTGCGTCGTCACGTTTGTTAGTAAAGCTTACGAACAAACGGAGCGCAAGAGCGCAGCGGACCTCCCCGCTCTCGTTATCGAGTTGTGACCGCCACGACCGCGAGGGCCGGACCGGCTGTCGGCGCTGACGACGAAGGGGCCGGATGCCGCAGCATCCGACCCCTCCTCGATGGCGCGGCGATCAGCCGAGGCGCGCCGCGAGGTTGTCCGACAGGGTCTGCAGGAACTCCTCGGTCGTCTGGTACGGCTGCTCCGGCCCGACGAGGAGCGCGAGGTCCTTCGTCATGGCGCCGGATTCGACCGTCGTGATGACGACGTCCTCGAGCGTCTGCGCGAAGTCGATCAGTTCCTGGTTGCCGTCGAGCTTGCCGCGGTGGGCGAGCCCGCGGGTCCATGCGTAGATGGAGGCGATCGGGTTCGTCGAGGTGGGCTTGCCCTGCTGGTGCTGGCGGTAGTGGCGGGTCACCGTTCCGTGGGCCGCCTCGGCCTCCACGACCTTGCCGTCGGGTGTCGCGAGCACGCTCGTCATCAGGCCCAGCGAACCGAAGCCCTGCGCGACCGTGTCGGACTGCACGTCGCCGTCGTAGTTCTTGCAGGCCCAGACGTAGCCGCCCTCCCACTTCAGCGAGGCCGCAACCATGTCGTCGATGAGGCGGTGCTCGTAGGTGAGGCCGGCTGCGTCGAAGGCCTCCTTGAACTCGGCGTCGAAGACCTCCTGGAACAGATCCTTGAACCGGCCGTCGTAGGCCTTCAGGATCGTGTTCTTCGTCGAGAGGTACACCGGGTAGTTGCGCGAGAGGCCGTAGTTGAGCGAGGCGCGCGCGAAGTCCCTGATGGACTCGTCGAGGTTGTACATGCCCATCGCGACGCCCGAGCCGGGCGACTGGAAGACCTCGAACTGCTGCGGCTCCGAGCCGTCCTTCGGGGTGAAGGTCATCGTGAGGGTGCCCTCGCCCTCGAAGCGGAAGTCGGTCGCGCGGTACTGGTCTCCGAACGCGTGGCGGCCGACGATGATCGGCTTGTTCCATCCGGGAACCAGCCGCGGGATGTTCGAGATGATGATCGGCTCGCGGAAGATGACGCCGCCGAGGATGTTGCGGATGGTGCCGTTCGGCGACCGCCACATCTTCTTCAGGCCGAACTCCTCGACACGCGCCTCGTCGGGGGTGATCGTCGCGCACTTGACCCCGACGCCGTGCTTCTGGATCGCGTGGGCCGCATCGATCGTGATCTGGTCGTCGGTCTCGTCGCGCTTCTGGATGGAGAGGTCGTAGTACTCGAGGTCGATGTCGAGGTACGGGTGGATGAGCTGGTCCTTGATGGCCTGCCAGATGATGCGGGTCATCTCGTCGCCGTCGAGCTCGACGACCGTGCCTTCAACCTTGATCTTGGACAA
>JAPSJU010000224.1 GCA_031178025.1 Agromyces sp.
CCGCGGGAGGTCATCAGCGCCCATGGCACGGCTTCACCACCTCGACCATCGAAACGTCCATGCCGTCGGCTCGATCCGCTATGGGTCGCGCACGACGACGGGCGTAGCGTCTGCTACCGCCCCACCTCCCCCTCCATGCAAAGGAGCATCCATGCAGCACACCGCCCGCCGTCGCACGAAGGCGACGGCCGCGCTCGCGGGCGCCGTCATCGCGGCGCTCTCGCTCGCCTCCTGCTCAGCCGGTGAGCCGGCCGCCGACGGCCCCGTCGAACTCACCTTCCAGGCCTGGGTGCCGAACATCGACCAGGCCGTCGACGCCTTCAACGAGGCGCACGACGACATCCACGTCACGCTCGAGACGATCACGGCGGGACCCGACGGCGGCTACGCGAAGATGTTCTCCGCCGTGCAGGCGGGCAACCCCGCCGACGTCGCCCAGGTCGGGTACGACGCCATCCCCGAGTTCCTGGTGAACGACGCCCTCGAGGACATCACCGAGTACGTCGGCGACTCCGCCGAGCTGTTCACCGAGTGGCAGTGGCAGACCGGGGTGTTCGACGACCGCGTGTACTCGGTGCCGCAGGCGTCGGGTCCGCTCGGCCAGTTCTACCGCAAGGACATCTTCGACTCGCTCGGCCTCTCGTACCCGACCACGTGGGACGAGTACTACGAGGCGGCCAAGGTCATCCGCGCGTCGGACCCGAATCGCTACATCGCGGCGTTCGCCTTCAACCAGGCGCCGTGGCTCATCGGCCTCTCCCAGCAGGGCGGCGGCGAGTGGTTCAGCGCCCAGGACGACGCCTGGAAGGTCGGGATCGCCGACGAGGCGACGCTCAAGGTCGCCGAGTTCTGGCAGAAGCTCATCGACGAGGACCTCGTGAAGCTCGAGGCCGACTTCTCGAGCGAGTGGAACGCCGATATCCAGAACGGGAACGTCGTGACCTGGATCTCCGGATCGTGGGCCGATGCGATCGTGCGGGGCACCGCCCCCGACACCGCCGGGTCCTGGGCGGTCGCGCCGATGCCGCAGTGGACTGAGGGCGAGACCGTCTCGGCCACGTGGGCCGGCGGATCCGCCAACGTCGTGCTCAAGGGCTCGGAGCACCCCGAGGAGGCGGCCGAGTTCGCCCTGTGGCTGAACAGCGACCCCACGAGCGTCAGCATCCTCACGAGCGTCGGCGCCGGCTGGCCCGCCATCACCGACCTCGACGCCGTCGAGAGTCTGCAGGACGACCCCGAGGTGTTCGCCTTCTACGGCGGCCAGAACATCTGGGAGGTCTTCGCCGAATCGGATGCCGCCGTCGCCGCGACCTGGCAGTGGCCGCCGCTCTCGCAGACGCTCTTCGCCGACCTCACGGACAACGTCAAGGCTGCGGTCGAGTCGGGAACCCCGCTCACCGAGGCGTTCACGACGACGCAGTCCGACTTCATCGACGCCCTGGAATCCAAGGGCATCGCCGTCGCCGACTGAGGCCCGAGGCGGGCCGGCGGATTCCCGTCCGGCCCGCCTCCGCAGCGCTCCCCCGCACACCGCATCACCCGAGGAGTCCCCGTGACGGTCACCACCGCCGCCGCCACCGCGCCACCGCAGCGTCCGACGGCGGGCGCCGACCCCAGTCCGACGAGGCGGCGCGCATCGCGGCGCACCCCGCCCGCGCTGTGGGTGCTGCTCGCTCCGTTCCTCGTCATGTTCGCGGCCTTCTTCCTCGCCCCCATCGCGTTCGCGATCATCGACAGCCTCTTCGCACGCAAGTCGAGCGGACTCGGCCTCGGGGCACCGACCAGGGACTTCGTCTTCCTCGACAACTACGTCGCGGCGCTCTCCGACCCCTCGTTCATCGCCAGCCTCGGGCGGCTGGTCGCCTTCTCGGCGATCGAGGTTCCGCTCATGGTCGTCACCGCGCTGGGTCTCGCCCTGCTCCTCGGAGCCGGCGCGGCGCGATTCCCGCGGATCTTCCGGGTCACCTACTTCATGCCGTACGGCGTGCCGGGCGTCATCGCGTCGCTGCTCTGGGGCTTCCTGTACATCCCCGCGACGAGCCCGGTGCTGCAGGTGCTCGGCGGCCTCGGCCTCGACGCGAATCCCCTGGCCTCGGACGCGGTGCTCTTCGCGATCGCCAACATCGCACTGTGGGGCTTCGCCGGGTACAACATGCTCATCCTCATCGCCGCACTGGACTCCATCCCCGGAGAGCTCTACGAGGCGGCCAAGCTCGACGGCGCCGGCGAATGGCGCATGATCTGGCACATCAAGCTGCCGCTCATCCGGCCCTCCATCGTGCTCATCACGCTCTTCACGATCATCGGGACCCTGCAGCTCTTCGTCGAACCGCTCGTGCTGCGTCCGCTCACGACCGCCATCAGTTCCGACTACACCCCGAACCTCGCTGCGTACAACCAGGCCTTCGCGCAGGGCGACCCGAATCTCGCGGCCGCCATGGCCGTCATCGTGGCCCTCCTCGCGTTCGGCTTCTCGGCGCTGTTCCTGCGCATCGTCAACCGGAAGGAGAACCGCGCATGGTGACACGCACCGCCGCCCGCCCCGGAGGCCTCGCCGGCAGCGTCCTCGTCAACGCCGCCCTCGCGGTCGCCGCGGTCTACTTCCTCCTGCCGATCGTGTGGGTGATCATCGCCGCCACGAAGTCGCCGGGCGACCTCTACTCGACGTTCGGGCTGTGGTTCTCGGACAGCCCGCAGGCGTGGCAGAACCTCGTCGCCCTCTTCACCCAGGACGGCGGCGCCTTCTCGATCTGGATCCTCAACAGCGTCCTCTACTCCGGCGTCGGCGCACTGGTGGCCACCGTGATCGCCAGCGCTGCGGGCTACGCCTTCGCGAAATACGCCTTCCGGGGCAAGGAGGCGCTGTTCTGGACGATCCTCGGCGGCGTGCTCGTGCCGGCGACCGTGATCGCGTTGCCCCTGTACTTCCTCCTGAACTCGACCGGCCTGACGGGCTCGTACTGGAGCGTGCTGCTTCCCTCCATGGTGAGCCCGTTCGGCGTGTACCTCGCCCGCATCCACGCGAACACCTCGGTTCCGGATGAGATCGTCGAGGCAGCCCGCATCGACGGCGCGGGCGACCTGCGCATCTTCGGCTCCATCGCGACCCGCATGATGACGCCGGCGATCGTCACCATCTTCCTGTTCCAGTTCGTGACCATCTGGAACAACTACCTGCTCCCCCTGGTCATGCTGAACGACCCCAAGCGGTTCCCGATCACGCTCGGGCTCACCCTCTGGAACTCGCAGACCCAGCGCGACCCGATGTTCACGCAGCTCGTCGTCACGGGGTCGGCCGTCTCGGTCATCCTCCTCGTCGTGCTCATGGTGTCGCTGCAGCGATTCTGGAAGGCCGACCTCACCGCCGGCGCCACGAAGGGCTGAGCCGGAGCCGCGTCAGGCGAGTGCGGCGCTGCGGATCGCAAGATACTGGTGCACGAAGGCGATCGCCATGCCGCCCTCGCCCACGCCGGCCGCGACGCGCTTGACGGACCCCGATCGCACGTCGCCGACCGCGAAGATGCCGGGCACGCTCGTCTCGAGCGCGAACGGGGGCCGCGCCTCCGTCCAGTGCGGAGTGGCCGCGGCATCCGGCCCGGTGACGACGAAGCCGTGCGGATCGGTGGCGACCTCCCGCGGCAACCAGCGCGTCACGGCATCCGCGCCGATCATCACGAAGACGACCGAGGCCTCCCGGCGGGTCGTCCGGCCTGAGGCGCGCTCGATCACGTCGACCGCCTCGAGGCCGTCGTCGCCGTGCAGGCCCACGATCTCGCTCCGGGTCTCGACGCGGATGCCGTCGTTGCCGCCGATCTGGTCGATGAGGTACCGCGACATGCTCGCCTCGAGCGACTCGCCGCGCACGAGCATCGTCACCGACCGGGAATGGCGCGAGAAGAAGATGGCCGCCTGTCCGGCCGAGTTGCCGGCTCCGATGATGCAGACGTCGGCGCCCTTGGCGATCGCCGCGTCGCTGCGGGCCGCGCCGTAGTAGACGCCGTTGCC
>JAPSJU010000225.1 GCA_031178025.1 Agromyces sp.
GAGCTCGACATCGGGGTGCGCGACGAGATTCCGGTACCAGGCCGGATGACGGTCGTCGCCGCCCTTCGAGGCGACGAGCACGATCGCGTCGCCGTTCACGATCGGCGCCGAGAGCACCACCATGCGGACGCGACCGGAGCGACGGCCGATCGTGCGCAGCTCGACGATCGGCATGCCCGCGACGCGAGCCGCGACGCGCCAGCCGGTGAGCGCCAGCACTCCCGCGTGCAGAGCGGAGAGCGCTCGGAACCCGACCCCGGAGACCCGGCCGAAACGTGTCACCGCAGCGTCCCGTCTAGCGCTGGCGCCGTTCCCGCACTCGCATGTTGATCACGATCGGCGACCCCTGGAAGCCGTAGATCTCGCGCAGGCGCCGCTGGATGAATCGGCGGTATCCCGGGTCGAGGAATCCCGTCGTGAAGAGCACGAATGTCGGCGGGCGGCTCGCTGCCTGCGTACCGAACAGGATGCGCGGCTGCTTGCCGCCGCGCACCGGGTGCGGGTGCTCCTGTGTGAGCTCCGTGAGGAACGCGTTGAACTTCCCGGTCGGGATGCGCGTGTCCCACGACTCGAGGGCGGTCTCGAGGGCGGGCACGAGCTTCTCGAGGTGACGTCCGGTCTTCGCCGAGATGTTGACGCGCGGTGCCCACGCGACGTGGTGCAGGTCCTTCTCGATCTCGCGTTCGAGGTAGCGTCGGCGGTCGTCGTCGAGCAGGTCCCACTTGTTGAACGCGAGCACGAGCGCACGGCCGGACTCGAGCACCAGGTCGATGATGCGCACGTCCTGCTCGGACAGCGGCTCGGAGACGTCCAGCATCACGACCGCGACTTCGGCCTTCTCGAGTGCCGCCTGCGTGCGCAGCGACGCGTAGAAGTCGGCGCCCTGCTGCAGGTGCACACGACGTCGGATGCCGGCGGTGTCGACGAATCGCCAGATCCTCCCGCCGAGCTCGATCTGCTCGTCGACGGGGTCGCGCGTGGTGCCGGCGAGCTCGTTCACGACGACCCGCTCCTCGCGCGCGGCCTTGTTGAGCAGGCTCGACTTCCCGACGTTCGGACGGCCGAGGATCGCGACACGGCGGGGACCGCCGAACTCGTCCTTCGCGACGGCCGACACCTGCGGCAGCACCGTGAACACCGCTTCGAGCATGTCGGCGACACCGCGTCCGTGCAGCGCCGAGACCGGGTACGGTTCCCCGAGCCCGAGGTTCCACAGCGCGGCTGCCTCGGATTCCTGACGCGCGTCGTCGACCTTGTTGGCGACGAGGAACACGGGCTTCTTCGTCTTGCGGAGCAGACGGACGACATGCTCATCGGTCGAGGTGGCGCCGACGGTGGCGTCGACGACGAACAGCACGACGTCCGAGAGGTCGATCGCCACCTCCGCCTGCGCGGCGACCGAGGCGTCGATGCCCTTCGCGTCGGGCTCCCACCCGCCCGTGTCGACGAGCGTGAAGCGGCGATCGAGCCACTCCCCCTTGTACGACACGCGATCGCGGGTGACCCCCGGAGTGTCTTCGACGACGGCTTCACGGCGACCGAGGATGCGGTTGACGAGCGCGGACTTGCCGACGTTCGGGCGACCGACGATCGCGATCACGGGAAGCGCAGGAAGGTAGCGGATGCCCTCCTCGCCCTCCTCCGAGATCTCGAGCACCTCGAGGTCGTCATCGTCGAGTTCGTAGTCGGACAGGCCCGACCGCAGCGCGGCCGCTCGCTGTTCGGCGAGATCCTCGTCGACGTCGGCGAGCCGCTCGGCGAGATCGTCGTCGACGACGGATTCGTCGTCGTACTCGTCACGCTGGTCGGTCATGGTGTCTCCTCTGAAGTCCGGTGCGCTGGGGTCTCACCCCTCGCGGCGCTCGCGCACCGCCTCGGGCTGCACGGCCCGGATCACGCCGATCACCGCATCCACGGTCTGCTCGAAGTCGAGCTCGGTGGAATCCACGGTGGTCACGCCCTCGGCGGCGGTCATGAAATCGACGACCTTGGAGTCCGCCTGATCGCGCCGATGCAGCTGTTCGCCTGCGGCCTGAGCCGAATCACCCACGAGCTCCGCCGAGCGCCTCGCTATTCTAACGTCTTCCGTCGCGGTCAGCAGGATCCGGACCGGGGCATCGGGTGAGACGACGGTCGTGATGTCCCGCCCCTCCACCACGATGCCCGGCCGGCGCTCGGTCGCCATGGTGCTTCGGAACAGCTCGATGAGGTGCGCGCGCACCTCGGGCACGCGTGCGACGCGGCTCACGACGGCCGAGATGGCGGGGTCGCGGATAGCCGTCGTCACATCGGCGTCGCCGACGTGCACCGCATAGCCGTCCGGGTCGGTGCCGATGCGGTAGTCGAAGGAGCCGAGGCATCGGACGACCGCGTCCGCGTCCTCGGTGTCGACGCCGGAGGTCGTCGCGTGCCACGCGAGCGCCCGGTACGCGGCGCCGGTGTCGAGGAAGCCGAAGCCCAGTCGGCGCGCGACCTCCTTCGAGACGCTCGACTTGCCGCTGCCGGCAGGGCCGTCGACGGCGACGACGAGGGGAATGACGGGGGACGACACGTTCAGCCTGCAATCCGCCAGCCGCGGGAAGCCAGCTCATCGGTGAGGCGCTCGTGCACCTCGGGGAGGATGAAGATCTCGGCGAGGCCCACCTGGGCGCCCGGCGAGTGTTCCATGCGGAAGTCCTCGAGGTTGACGCCGGCGTCACCCACGTCGTTGAAGAGGCGGGCGAGTTGGCCCGGGCGGTCGTCGACCATCACGATGAGGCTGGCGAAGCGACGGTCGACGCCGTGCTTGCCCGGAAGGCGCTCCACGCCGGTGTTGCCGCCGAAGAGCTCCTCGGCGATGCGGCGGCGCGCGCCGGGCGCCTCGACGTCCTCGAGCGCGGCGATGAACCGGTCGAGGTCGTCGCGGTACGCGCGAAGGATCTCCGCGACCGGCGCGGCGTTCTGCCCGAGGATCTGCACCCAGAGTTCGGGGTCGCTCGCCGCGACCCGCGTCACGTCGCGCAATCCCTGGCCTGCGAGGTTCAGGGCGGTGTGCGGCGCGTCGATGAGGCGCCGTGCCATGAGGCTCGACACGACCTGAGGTGCATGCGAGATCAACGCGACTGCGCGGTCGTGCTGCTCGGGCGTGAGCTCGACGAGCGTCGCGCCCAGGTCGAGGATCAGGTCGTCGATCGCCGACCCGTCGCGATACGTGATGCCGTCGTGCGCCGCGACCACCCAGGGACGCCCCACGAACAGGTCGGCGCGGCCGGACATCGGCCCACCGAGCTCGCGGCCGGCCATCGGATGACTCCCGATGTAGCGCGAGAGGTCGGCGCCGCGCGCGAGGAGATCGGTGTAGACGGCGAGCTTGACGCTTGCGACATCCGTCACGATCGCGGTCGGATGCGCCTCGAGTTCTGCAGCGACCACGTCGGCCGTCACGTCGGGCGGCACGCACACGACGACGAGCTGCGGTTCGTCGCCGGGAGCGGCCGGACGGCCGGCTCCGTAGTCGACGGCGATGGCGAGGTGGGTCGGCGAGGCGTCGGCGAGGATCACGTCGACGCCCTTCGCGCGGAGGCCGAGCCCGATGCTCGCTCCGAGCAGGCCGACGCCGACGATGCGCACCGGCCCGACAAGGCGTGATTCGGTCACGAGTCCCCTTCGTTCGACGCGCCGTTCCGGGCGGCATCCGCAGCGCGCGAGATCGTCAGCAACTGGCCGCGCTCCACTGTAGTCAGTTCGCGCATGGCACCAGAGCGAAGCGTTCCGAGGTGCAGGGGGCCGAAGCTGCGTCGCACGAGGTCGACGACCGGATGCCCCACGGCGTCGAGCATGCGCCGCACGATGCGGTTCCGCCCCGAGTGCAGCGTGAGCTCGACCATCGAGTGACGCTCGTCGCCCTGCTGCTGCAGTACCCGGGCCCGATCGGCGTTGATGAACCCGTCATCGAGCTCGATGCCCTGCTTCAGTTGCTGCACCACCTG
>JAPSJU010000226.1 GCA_031178025.1 Agromyces sp.
CGACACGGCAGTTCGTCATCGACACGCCGTTCCGCGGCGCGTGGAAGGACTACCTCGGCAACGCCGCCCTGCACGGCACCGCCGCGGTCGTGTTCGCCCAGCTCATCACGAAGGGCGTGAACCACGGCGTGCACGCCTTCTACGTCCCGATCCGCGATGCCGAGGGCGAGTTCCTCGAGGGCATCGGAGGCGAGGACGACGGACTCAAGGGCGGGCTCAACGGCATCGACAACGGGCGCCTGCACTTCACCGACGTCCGGGTGCCCCGTGAGAACCTGCTGAACCGCTACGGCTCCGTCGCCGAGGACGGCACGTACTCCAGCCCCATCTCGAGCCCGGGCCGCCGCTTCTTCACGATGCTCGGCACGCTCGTGCAGGGCCGGGTCTCCCTCGACGGTGCCGCCACCTCCGCCGCGGCGATGGCGCTGACGATCGCGATCACGTACGGCAACCAACGCCGCCAGTTCAACGCGGCGAGCGAGACCGACGAGGAGGTGCTGCTCGATTACCAGCGTCACCAGCGTCGCCTGCTCCCCAAGCTCGCCACGACCTACGCGCAGATCTTCGCGCACGACGAGTTCCTCGTGAAGTTCGACGCGGTGTTCTCGGGCAAGGCCGACACCGACGACGACCGGCAGGACCTCGAGACCATCGCGGCCGCGTTGAAGCCGCTCTCCACCTGGCACGCGCTCGAGACGCTGCAGGAGGCGCGCGAGGCATGCGGTGGTGCCGGCTTCCTCGCCGAGAACCGCCTCGTCGGCCTGCGGCAGGACCTCGACATCTACGTGACGTTCGAGGGCGACAACAACGTGCTGCTCCAGCTCGTCGCGAAGCGCCTGCTCACCGACTACTCGAGGCAGTTCGCCAAGGCGGATGCCGGGGTCATGGCCCGCTACGTCGTCGCGCAGACCGCCGACCGGGCCTATCACGGCACGGGACTCCGCCGGCTCGCCCAGACGATCGCCGACTTCGGCTCGACGGCCCGCTCGGTCTCCGAACTCCGCGATGAGAAGACGCAGCGAGAGCTGCTCACCGACCGCGTCGAGGCGATGATCGGGGAGATCGCCGGTCGCCTTCGCGACGCACGCAAGCTGCCGAAGGCGGATGCCGCGGCGATCTTCAACCGCAACCAGAACGAGCTCATCGCAGCGGCGCGCGCGCATGCCGAGCTGCTGCAGTGGGAGGCGTTCACGCGGGGCCTCGCGGAGACCACCGATCCGGGCACGAGACAGGTGCTCACGTGGCTGCGCGACCTGTTCGGACTCGGCCTCATCGAGAGGCACGCCGCCTGGTACCTCATCCACGGCAGGCTGTCGCCGCAGCGCGCCCAGGCCGTGACGGCCTACATCGACCGGCTGCTCGAGCGGCTGCGGCCCCATGCCCAGGATCTCGTCGACGCGTTCGGCTACCGACCCGAGCACCTTCGCGCGAAGATCGCATCGGGCGCCGAGCAGGAGCGGCAGGACGAGGCGCGCGCGTACTACGCCGCCCAGCGAGCCGCCGGTACCCTGCCCGTGCCCGAGAAGTCGAAGCGGTAGCATCCGCTGCACCGAAGGGCTCCGCGACGGCGAACATGCCGGAGCGCACCGACTAGTCGGCCGGCGGCCTCAGGATCGCGCCCGAGGCGAGTCCGACGAGCACTCCGGCGGGCAGCCACAGCCAGAAGCCGGTCCAGAGGCTCACGCCGACGCCGACGATGAGCCCCACGACGAGCCCCACGATGAGCTGGCGGCGGCGGGCGGGGGACATGGGTTCGGTGGCCATGCCGCCAGCCTAGAGGGGCTGCGCCGGGCCGGCGGGGAGCCGGTACTCGCGCACGTGGGCCACCTCGAACACGAGCGGATGGCGTGAGGTGTCGCGCGGGGCATCCGACGGCAGCTCGTAGACGTCGAGCATGAGTTGCACCGGGTAGGCGATCGACTGGTGCACGGTCTTCACAAGGCGCCCGTCGATGAAGAACCGCAGCCGATCGGCGAGCCACTCCACGGCGTAGTCGTGGAACTCGGTGAGGTCGCCCTCGACGCGTACCTGCTCGAACTCGAGGGCGAGGCGCGGGTCGTTCTGCGGCTTCACGCCCACACCGACGAGGCCACCATGGTCGTCGAGGTCGCGGCCGAAGATCTCGAAGACGCAGATCTCGCCGGAGTCCTCCGGCGAGTGTTCGAAGCCGATCGGCCAGAGCGCCACCATCGCGTCGGGGTGGCGGATGGCGCGGACTCGCGCCTCGATGACGCCGAACCGCGGCAGCCACAGCCGGGCTTCGGGCTGCTCCTCGCGCACGACGAGGCCGGCGCGGTACCGGTGCTGCCCCATCCGGCTGCCGGCAGGGCCCGAGAACTGGCCCGTCTGCAGGTGCGAGACCCGCACCTCGCCGTCGAACTCGGGCGACCACGGCGAGGTGTCGGCGTCGATGCGCAGTTTCAGCGTGGCGCCCGAGATCTCGTATCGGGCGAGCGTCGCCTCGCGGGATGCCCAGTGCGGTGTGTAGTGCGGGAGCCAGCGCGAGCGGTCGAGCTCGTCGCCGTCGAACTGCTCGTCGACCGCGAGTTCGAAGGCCGACAGGTCGAGCCGGTCGCCGGGGGTCACAGCAGGCCGAGGGCCCGCACGGCGTCGCGCTCCTCGATGAGCTCCGCCACCGACACGTCGATGCGGTGCCGGGCGAATGCGTCGAGCGAGAGGTCGGGCACGATGCGCCAGGCGCCGTCGACCGACTCGACCGGGAACGACGAGACGAGGCCCTCGGGCACCCCGTAGGAGCCGTCGGACACGACCGCCGCACTGGTCCACCCGCCGCTCGTGCCGTGCAGCCAGTCGTGCACGTGGTCGATCGTCGCGCTCGCGGCCGAGCCGACCGAGGAGGAGCCGCGCACCTCGATGATCTCGGCGCCCCGCTTCGCGACGCGGGGGATGAACTGCTCGACGAGCCACGCCCGTGCCGCGTCGGTCCCCCCGAGCCGGGCCGCGAGGAGCGCGGGCACCGAGCTGCCGCCGGCCGTCGCATGCGCCACGTCGGGGAACTGCGTGACGGAGTGGTTGCCCCAGATCGTGAGGTTCCTTAGGTCGCCGACGGAGGCGCCGACCGCGGGGGCGAGCTGCCCGAGCGCGCGGTTGTGGTCGAGGCGGGTGAGGGCGGTGAAGCGGTCTCGCGGCACGTCGGGCGCATTGGCCGCGGCGATGAGCGCATTCGTGTTCGCGGGGTTGCCGACCACGACGACGCGCACGTCGTCGGCTGCGACGGCGTTGATCGCCGCGCCCTGCGGCCCGAAGATGCCGCCGTTCGCGGCGAGCAGGTCGGCGCGTTCCATGCCGGCCGAGCGCGGACGCGCCCCCACCAGCACGGCCACGTTCGCGCCTGAGAACGCCGCGCGCGCGTCGTCGAACACGTCGACGTGCGTCAGCAGCGGGAACGCCGAATCCTGCAGCTCGAGGGCGGCTCCCTCGGCCGCACGCACGCCCTGGGGGATCTCGAGCAGGTGCAGCCGCAGCGGAGTGTCGGGGCCCAGCATCTCGCCCGCCGCGATGCGGAACAGCAGCGCGTAGCCGATCTGCCCTCCGGCTCCCGTGATGGTGATGGTGACCGGTTTCGCACTCATGCTGCGAGCCTACGCCGCACCCCCCACGTCGTCGCGTGGCGGACGCCGATCCGGTCATGCCAGCGCGGGTCGGCGCGGCATCCGCTCGCGGCATCCCCACCTCGTTAGCGTGTCGTCATGAGAGACCTGTATCCGGAGATCGAGCCGCTCGAGACGGGCATGCTCGACGTGGGCGACGGCCAGCACATCTACTGGGAGGTCTCCGGCAACCGCGAGGGCAAGCCGGTCGTGTTCCTGCACGGCGGACCCGGCGGCGCCACGAATCCCCGGCATCGACGGCTCTTCGACCCCTCGCGCTACCGCATCGTGCTGTTCGACCAGCGTGGGTGCGGCCTGTCGATCCCGCACGCGAGCGAACCGGACGCCGA